>JALXAF010000300.1 GCA_026992375.1 Anaerolineae bacterium | reverse complement strand
TTGCTGACCAACCTCACCGGGCATCCGGCTCTGGCGCTGCCCACGGGCCTGGGCGAGGATGGCCTGCCCACCACCATCACCCTGACCGGGCGGCTGTACGACGAGGCCATGATCCTGGCCCTGGGCCGGGCCTTCCAGCGGGCGACCGATTTTCATCGAGCCCGGCCGCCGCTTTTCTGATCCGTACGCATCTCCTGTTTGGCGACAATCAGCGGGGAAACTGGGGAACAGTCAGCGCCTGACAAAGGATTATCGTCATTGTTCAACCCCGCCGGTTGGATGTATAATCACGCCATCTGTCCGCGTTGGCTTGCGGCAGCGCAAACCACAACTTGTTTTTCAGTCGTAACTATACGGTCCCCTTATCTGATATATCCGCCAACAGGCGACATGACAAGGCAGTAAAACGTCAATCGCCAAACCTCATTCTGTTGTAACGATGCCATGGTTCATTGCAAGAAGCTGCTCTGCCAACAACCACCTGACGTTTGACGCATGGCGTGAGTTAGTGTAAATGGTCAACGTTGCTTCGCCAGGCGTTTTCTCGCCATGGCCCATACAGTTACTTTCATTCAGGAGTTTATTTCATGGCTGTTGCCCTCGATGACGCCATCGATCTTTCCCTGATGGAGGGGATTCTCACCGAACACCAGGGCCAACCCCGCGCCCTCATCCCCGTCCTGCAAAAGACTCAAGAAATCTACGGGTGGCTGCCGCCCCAGGCGCTGACGCAAATCGCCCGCGCACTGGGGCTTTCCACCAGCAAAGTTTATGGCGTCGCCACCTTCTACGCCCAGTTTTATCTAAAAAAACGGGGCCGGCATGTGCTCAAATTGTGCGATGGCACCGCCTGTCATGTCAAGGGCGCGCCCATCCTGGCCACCGCGGTGGCGGAAGAATATCATATTCATGTGGGCGAGACCACCGAAGATGGCGAGCTGACAGTGGAGCTCGTCTATTGCATCGGGTCCTGCGCTCTGGCGCCGGTGGCTATTCTGGATGACGAAGTCATGGGCAGGGTGAAACAGGATAAGTTGCTGCGCACGTTGAAACGCAAAGCGCCGCCCGCGGCCAAACAGGAATCTGGGAGTTGATTATGCAGACCATGACGTTAACCCTTGACGAAAAACGCACCCAGGCCCAAACCGCCTGGCAGGCCAAGCAGCAGGCTCCGGTCTACATTACCATCGGCATGGGCACTTGCGGCCTGGCCGCTGGCGCTGGCGAAACCGCAGAAGCCATTCGTCAGGAGCTGGAAGCCCGGGGCATCGACGCGGTGGTGAGTCAGGTGGGCTGCGTAGGCATGTGCTCCTACGAACCCATGGTGGAGATTCAGGCTGGCGGGCGGGAACGCATCAACTACGGTTATGTGACCCGACGCAACGTCAAGGAAATCTTCCGCCACTATTTCGACGGCGGCAAACTGAAGAAGGCCGCCATCGTAGGCCAGGCCATTCCCACGGTCACCGCGTCCCACGGCCACGAGCTTCACTCCCTCAGCTTCGTCGTCCCGGGCAGCCAGGAGCGCATCCCTTTCCAGGCCAAACAACAGCGCATCGTCCTTTCCAATTGCGGGCTTATCGATCCTGAATCCATCGAGGATTATCTGGCGGTGGATGGCTATTCGGCCGTGGAGATGGCCCTGACGCAGATGACGCCCGAGGAGGTCATCCAGGAGATCATCGATTCGGGGTTGAGAGGCCGCGGAGGAGGCGGTTTTCCCACCGGCCTCAAGTGGAAATTCGCCCGGCAGACGCCCAAGCATCCCAAATACGTCATCTGCAACGCAGACGAGGGCGATCCGGGCGCGTTCATGGATCGCTCGGTGCTGGAGGGCGACCCGCACTCCGTCATCGAGGGCATGATCCTCGCGGCCTACGCCATTGGCGCGGAGCAAGGTTACATCTACGTGCGGGCCGAGTACCCGCTGGCCATTCGCCGTCTGCGCATCGCCATGGAGCAAGCGCAAGAGCTGGGGTTGCTGGGAGATGACATCCTCGGCTCCGGTTTCAATTTCCGTCTGGCCATCTATGAAGGCGCCGGCGCGTTTGTGTGCGGCGAAGAGACTGCGCTGATGAATTCCATCATGGGCGAGCGGGGACAGCCCTGGCCTCGTCCCCCTTATCCTGCGGTCTCGGGCCTGTGGGATAAACCCAGCAATATCAACAACGTCAAAAGTTACGCCTACACCCCTCGCATCCTGCGCATGGGCGCGGACTGGTTTCGCTCCATCGGCACGGAAAACAGCCCTGGCACCGCGGTCTTCGCCCTGACCGGGCAGGTGCAGCGCACGGGCCTCATCGAAGTGCCCATGGGCGTCACCCTGCGGGAGATTATCGAGGATGTAGGGGGCAGCGTCGGCGAGGGCAAGCGCTTCAAGGCGGTGCAAACGGGCGGCCCCCTGGGCGGCGCGCTGCCCGAAGCCTATCTGGACACCGCCGTGGACTTCGATTCGCTGCGAGCTGCGGGTGCGGTCATGGGCTCGGGCGGGATGATCGTGGCGGATGAGAGCACCTGCATGGTGGAATTCGCCAAGTACTTCATGCAATTCGTGGTGGATGAAAGCTGCGGCAAATGTCCGCCCTGCCGCATCGGCAGCACCAGGATGCTGGAAATCCTGGAGCGCATCACCGAAGGCAGGGGAGAACTGAGCGATCTGGATGAGCTGCGGCGCCTATCCGCGGGCATGCAGGCGGGCTCGCTGTGTGCGTTGGGGCAACTGGCCCCCTCGCCCGTCCTCTCCATCCTCCGCCATTTCGAGGATGAATTCCGGGCGCATATCGAGGAGAAGAAATGCCCGGCCCTCACCTGTGAGGCCATGATCAACTACGAGATCATCGCCGAGGACTGCGTGGGTTGCGTCGTTTGCGCCCGCAACTGCCCGGTCAACGCCATCAGCGGCGAGAAAAACAAGCCCCACGTCATCGATCCCGAAACCTGCATCCGCTGCGGCATGTGCTACGAAGTCTGCAACTTCGATTCTATCGTCATCACCACCCCGCGGGTGGATTTCAAACTCACCACGCCGGTATGAAGGCAGGATGATCCAATGACCATTCATCTCGCCATTAGTGTGTGCTGCGGCATGATGGCCGGCTTGCATGTCGACGGGCCGCATGATATATTTATGCACGAAACATGCAAACCGTACAGTTCAAGCATCCAGGAGGCAATTGATGACACAAACAATTGGAATCACTAAAGCTCGTCAGAACTTCCCCGAACTTGTTAACCGGGTTGCCTTCGGCAACGAACGATTCATTGTTGAACGTCGGGGAAAGCCCTTGGCTACTTTGATAAATGCTGAAGAATATCAACAGATCATGGATATTTTGTCCAATGAGGGCATCAATGACCACATTCACGAAATACCCGTGCGTATCCAGTATGACGGCAAACAGTACTTTGTCAGCGATGACATCATTGATCTATATGGCGTAGGAAAGACTGTGAACGAGGCCCGTGAAGACTACTGGATCGCCGTCCAGGAAGCCTATGCAGACCTGTCAGCACATGCCGATCGATTAGCTCCTCATCTGGAAAAGCAACTCGAATACCTACGTCAAATATTCACCGACGAAAAACAGACATCCAAACACAATGAAAACGCGTAACGTAGATCGCGCATTGGTGCAGAAATTTGGCTTTGAAAAAACCGAAACGCATCACCATGTATATCGGCTTTGGATCGATGGGCGGTTAGTCGCTAGAACGTTCATTTCCCATAGCGAACGAGAGTTGAGCCGATTTCATGTCAGCAATATGGCCAAGCAAATGAAGTTGAGCAAAGCCCAGTTTATAGATGCAGTCGAATGTTCATTAACCCAGGAAGCGTATTATCAACTGTTGCGGAAACGGATGTCGGAAGAAAAGTCGTAAAGAGGCTACGTCCATCCATTCGCGGAGAAAAATATGACCATCAATCTCATCATCAATAACCAGCCGGTTTCAGCGCCCGAGGGCAGTACGGTGCTGGAGGCGGCAAAGCGGGCGGGGATCGAAATCCCCACCCTCTGTCATCATCCCGATCTGACCGACATCGGGGCCTGCCGCATGTGCGTGGTCTCTATCGACGGCGCCCGGGGCTTGCAGACCGCCTGCACCACGCCCGCCCGGGAGGGCATGGTCGTGGACACCATGAGCGATGAAGCGGTCGCCTCTCGCAAATTCACGCTGGAGATGCTCCTCACCGACCATCCCAACGACTGCATGACCTGCGAAGCCAACGGTCAATGCGAGCTGCAAGACCTGGTGTACGATTATCAGGTGCCCTGGCCCGAGCACAGCGGCCAGCGCCATCACTACGAGATCGATCCTGATCCCAACCCCTTCATCTTCATCGATCGCAACAAGTGCATCCTGTGCGGCCGCTGCATCCGGGCCTGCGAGGAAATCCAGAACCGGGACGTGTGGAACTTCGCGCACCGGGGGTTCGAGACGAAACTGGTGGCGGGCGCGGACCAGTTCCTGCTGGATGCAGGCTGCGAAAGCTGCGGCCAATGCGTCACCTATTGCCCGGTGGGCGCGCTGTGGGACAAGATGAGCATAGGCAAGGGCCGCCTCAGCCAGGTGAAAAAAGTGCGCACCACCTGCTCTTTCTGCGGCGTGGGCTGCAACTTCGACCTGAACGTGCGGGACAATGAGATCGTGCGGGTGACCGCGGCCGCGGATGCGCCGGTCAACGGCCTGTCGCTGTGCGTCAAGGGGCATTACGGCTACGATTACGTGCATCATCCCGACCGGCTGACCCGGCCCCTGGTGCGGGCCAAATGGTTGGATGACGCCACGCTGCACGAAAATCTGGCCAGAGGCGCGTGGGAAGCTGTCAGCGAAGCTGAGAAACGGCGCTCTATGCTCACCTGGCAACGACATCATAGCGACCAATCCGAAATCCAAAATCCAAAATCCGAAATCTCACCCGAAACCTTCATCCGCACCGATTGGGATACGGCCCTGGACGTCGTCGCCAACAAGTTCACCAAGACCAAGAAGCAATATGGCGGGGACGCCTTCGCGCTGATGGCCTCGGCCAAGTGCACCAACGAAGAAAATTACATCTTCAACAAATTCACAAGGCAGATGTTGGCGACGCACAGTATCGACCACTGCGCCCGGTTGTGACACTCCAGCACTGTCACCGGTCTGGTGATGACCCTGGGAAGCGGCGCAATGACCAACACCATTGCCGACATCGCCGAAGAGAGCCAGGTGATCTTTATCATCGGCTCCAACACCACCGAAAATCATCCGGTCATCGGCACGAAGATACG
>JALXAF010000299.1 GCA_026992375.1 Anaerolineae bacterium | reverse complement strand
GTAATGACACGTGGTTGACGGCGATGACGTCTCCGAACTGTTTGACCACATCTTGCAGTTCGACAGCAAAAGTTTCGCTCATACAGTTTCCTCCATTGGCAGGAAATAAGGATCAGCTCCGTAGGCCATTTTGATGGTCTTCAGGATGAAAAAACTCTGGGTTTGGGCTACGCCCGGGATCTTGCGCAGCTTTTGGTTGATGAAACGAGTGAAATGCTCTCGATCGCGGCAGATGACTTCCACCACCAGATCGAAACCGCCCGACACCATGATCAGATAGCTAACCTCGGGAAAGCTAGCGATCTTTCGGGCTACCTCATCGACATCTGCGTTCTGCACATTCACGCCAATCATAGCTGGCGCATCATATCCCATCCGCACCGGATCGATCAATCCCACGATCTGCATGACGCCATGTTCTGTCAATCGGGCGACGCGATTGCGTACGGTGCCTTCCGAAACCTGCAATGCCTGGGCGATTTCGGTGTAGGGCTTGCGGCCATCCGACCGCAACAATTCAAGAATGGCGAGATCCAGATCGTCCGGCTTGAACATAACTTCCTCGCTGAGTAAATGAATGGAGGGAAGTATACTGCGATATTCGCAATATGGCAAATTCAATTCTGTTGTTTTCGTAGTAAACCAAAGTGATTTTTGCTGTTTTTCATAATTTCAGTGTCCGTTGACATCTTGCCACCGATTTTGCCGCGAAAACGCGAAGAGAGTGACGCGAAGCATTTTTTGTCTTTCCCTTTGCGTCTTCGACAAGCTTCAAGCCTCATGGCCTTTTGAGGCTTAAAGGCGAGTGCGTTAGCAGTTACCCTTGCCGACTGTTTGGCAAACGCAAAAGGCTAAAGTATCATTTCGTTATGAACGTGACATTAGGACAATTGGCCGCGGCGTTGCGGCTACCGTGCCATCACCCCGACATCATCATCACCCACATCAGCCCCGATTCCCGGGAGATCGGGCCCGGGGGATTGTTCGTGGCTTATGCTGGCGTCAGCGTGGACGCGCATCGGTTTATTCCTCAGGCTGTGGCGGCGGGCGCGCGGGCGGTGGTGGGCGAGCAGGCGATTTCCGGTTTGACCGTTCCTTATCTGCGTGTGAGCGACGCCCGGCGGGCGTTGGGCGCGCTTTCGGCCGCGTGGCAGGGCTTCCCCAGTCATGAGATGGGCGTTATTGGCGTGACCGGCACAGATGGCAAAACCACCACCAGCAATCTCATCCACAGCATTTTCACCGCAGCGAGATTGCGCACTGGGCTGCTGACGACGGTCAACGCCCGCATTGGCAAGCAGGTGTATGAAACGGGCTTGCACACCACCACACCCGCCGCGCCCGATCTGCAACGCTATCTGCGCGAGATGGCGAATGCAGGCGGAGCCTGGGCTGTGTTGGAAACCACCTCCCACGGTCTCAGCCAATGGCGGGTGGCTGGCGTCGCCTATGATATCGCGGTGGTCACCAATATCACTCATGAACATCTGGATGAGCATGGTGATTATGAGGGTTATCTGCGGGCCAAGGCCCGACTGCTGGAGCTCATCCAGTGCTCGCCCGCCAAGCCCGACATCCCGCGGGCGGCTGTGCTCAATGCGGATGACCGATCCTACGCCGCGTTGAGCCGATTCCCTGCGCCGCGGCGGATAAGCTACGGCATCGAGCAGGGAGATGTGCGGGCGGAAGAGATCGAGCATGGGCCCGCTGGGTTGAGCTTCGTTGCAACGGGCCTGGGACGACGATTGCACATCGAGACGCCGCTAATGGGACGGTTCAACGTGTATAACAGCCTGGCGGCCATCGCCACAGCTTTGGCCGCGGACCTGAACGATGACGCCATTCGCCAGGGGCTGGCCCAGGCGCCGCCCATCCCGGGCCGCATGGAGCGCGTCGACCGGGGGCAGGATTTCATCGCCATCGTGGATTTCGCCCATACGCCTTTTGCCCTGGCGGCGGCGCTGGAAACGGCCCGGACGATGACCAAAGGGCGCGTCATCGTGGTTTTCGGCTCGGCGGGCTTGCGCGATGTGGCCAAGCGGCGCATGATGGGGGAGGTCGCGGGCAGGCTGGCGGATCTGGCCGTCATCACGGCGGAAGATCCTCGCACAGAGGATCTGGACAGCATCATGGCCGTCAGCGCCCGGGCGTGTAGAGATGCCGGGGGCGAGGCTGTCGTCATCTCCGACCGCTATCGGGCGATCCAGCGGGCCTTGCGCGAGGCCCGCGCGGGCGATGTGGTGATGCTGTGCGGCAAGGGGCACGAGCAATCCATGTGTTTTGGCGAGATCGAGTATCCCTGGGATGATCGCGTCGCCCTGGCTCACGCCCTCGATGTGCATTTGGGTCGGCGAAACGACAATCCGCCATTCCTTCTCCCTACAAATAAATCTTCGGTTTAATTTCAAATAATCGAGATTCAACGAAATTTCATAAAATAGAATTCATCTTACAGAATGAGATTTTCCGTAAGGGGATTTTTCTTGTATAGTAATTGCGTTGTTTTGTTTTTTCCTCTTTGCACACAGACCACTCGCCAGGAGGGAGGCTTTTTATGGCAAAAGTTGTTGTTATCGGCTCAGGGTTCGCCGGGCAGACAGCCGCGCTTTATCTGGGCGACGCCTTGGGCAAAAAGCATGAAATCACCGTAATCAATAAGTACGACATCTTTGGTTACACGCCTTCCTGGGTGTGGGTGGGCGTGGGCCAAATGGAGCCGGAAAAGACCACATTCAAGCTGAAGCCGGTTTACGATAAGTTTCACATCAATTTCGTGCAGGGAACGGCCCGATCGATTTATGTGGATGATCAGTATGTATTGGTGGATAAAGCCAATGGCGGGGGCGAAGAAAAAACGCCGTATGATTATCTTATGATCGCCACCGGGGCCAGGCTAAATTTTGCGGGCACGCCCGGCCTGGGGCCCCACGATGGCTACACTGCATCCATCTGCTCATTGTCCCATGCCATAAATGCCCGCGACAGGCTCTTCGAAGCCATTGCCCGAATGGAAAAGGGCGAACGACAGAAGATCGTGGTGGGAACAGGGCATCCCGGCGCTACATGCCAGGGAGCGGCTTTCGAGTATCTGACAAACATCCACAAAGTGCTTGAAAAACGCGGATTGCGAGATAAAGCCGATCTGTTATGGCTTTCCAACGAGCCTGCTCTTGGCGATTTTGGCGTGCGCGGGTTGCGTATCAAAAAGAAGGGTCGAGCGCTCACCAGCGATGAGTTCATTCGGGCTGTATTCGAACTCTATGGCATCAAGTGGCAGGTGCAAACAGGGGTGCGAAAGGTCGAGCCCGGGAAGATCTACTGGGAGAATTACGAAGGAGAAGAAGGAGAGACGGATTTCGATTTCGCCATGCTCATTCCGCAATTTCTGGGGCCAGGATTCACCTACTACGACAAAGATGGCAATGATGTGACGGATCAGATGGCCAACAAAGGGGGATTTGTGCTGGTCGACGCTATCTACGGGCTGGACTGGGACACCCTGGCCGAAACGCCCGAAGCCTGGCCCGCTGTCTATCAGAATCGCAAATACAAGAACATCTTCGCCGCGGGCATCGCCTTCGCTCCGCCAGGCTCCATCTCGAGGCCTTTCGTCAATCCAAATGGCCTTTCCATCACTGCGGCGCCGCCCCGCACCGGCATGATCTCCGGCATCATCGGGCGTATCGTGGCTCTGAACATCATCGACCTCGTCAAGCGGGGACGCATGACCCACGCCGAGCGCATGACTGAGATGTTTGCAGCCTGTATCGCGTCGATGGGAGATTCTTTGTGGGATGGCAGCGCCGCCACCATCGTCATCTATCCGGTCGTGCCCGATCCCCGCACGTATCCCAATGAAGAAGGTCGAGACCTCTTTGTCACCGATATGGAGATGGGGCTGGCCGGAGCGTGGATGAAGCGCATGATCCACACCACCTTCATGCACAAACTCCAGGGCCGCATTGGCTGGAAGCTCATCCCCGAATAATTCGATCTCGCGATTCCCTACACCTGACGGAGGTTATGACTTATGACTTTTGAAATCACCGAAAAGGACGCCAGGAAGATGAACAACAAGCTGATTCAGCTCTGGCGCTTCATTGTCCTCAACCTCAAGATACTCAAGGCAGTGGATCACAGCAAGCGATCCTAGTCGAAAGGTGCGACGCGCCTGGCAAACGCATCGCACCCGAAAAAGAAAAAGGAGCCGAGCTCCGATTATGGCGGGCGATGATCGCTTTTCAGCACGGGAAAGCGACCATCGCCCCATCTGTGAAGCGGAGTTTGCCGATTTTTGGTTTCTGAGCGAAAATTTTGGCATGAAAAAACAGTATGTATTCCTCATAATCTTACTGCTAATCGTTCTGTCGCTGGTCGGGTGCAACAAGAACAAGGGTGTCATCCAGGGCGAACCCGCAGATCCCGACAACCTACCCGACATTACGGGGGTTTATGCTGTCAATGGCGTTGATGCTGGCGGCGCCGATTACAGCGGCACGCTAAAAATCGAGCCGGACGACACCCCTGGCAGTTACAAACTTCACTGGATCGTGACAGGCGCCATCCAGGAGGGCGAGGGGAGCGTCGAGGGCAACCAACTGAAGGCCCGCTGGCGTAACGTCCAGGGCGTCACCCAATCTCAGGGCAACATCGTTTATATCATCACCACCCTGGGCGAGCTGGATGGCATCCGCACCATCGATGGTTTCGACGGTCAAGGCTGGGAGAAAGCCTTTCCCAATGACGAAACATGGGGGAGATTCAAATTCGGGCATTGACGCCGGACGAAGATGAGCGATGTCGTCCATCCTCGCCTCGGATTGGATGGTGTTATGATTTCAACACATGCCGGGCGATGACCAACCGATTGATCTCGCTGGTTCCTTCGCCGATGAGCATGAGCCGGTTGTCGCGATAGATGCGCTCCACCGGGAATTCAGCGGAGTAACCATAGCCGCCGTGAATCTGGATGGCCTCCCAGCAGACTTTGTCCGCCATCTCGGTGGCGAAGAGCTTGGCCTGGGCCGCTGTTTGGGAATAGGGCAAGCCCTGGTCTTTCAGCCATGCGGCCCGGTAGATGGCCCAGCGGGCCACATCGATCATGGTGGCCATATCCGCCAGCTTGAACTGGATGGCCTGCAGGTTGGCGATGGGCCCGCCGAACGCTTCGCGTTCTTTGGCGTACTTTACGGCCTCTTCGAACGCTGCTTGGGCCAGGCCCACGCTCAACGCGCCAATGCCCACGCGTCCGCCATCCAGGATAGCCAGGGCCTGATGCAGCC
>JALXAF010000298.1 GCA_026992375.1 Anaerolineae bacterium | reverse complement strand
GGGAGATGCCCATCTGCTGCACATATTGGCAAAGCGAAGGGCTCCTCCCCCTGCAAGGCGTCAGCCGAAGCGGGGGGAGGCCGGGAGGGGGGCTTGTTGCCGGGCCAAATTTGAAATTGCTGGAGGTTAGCGTTTCAGTTGCGACGAGAGAGGATGGACGGCGAACGTCGTAAACGCGGGCGTCCACAGTCTATCGTCTATCGTCCAAATTACGCCTTGTCTTCGGGTGCGATGCGTTCCAGCGCATCTTCCAGCGCGGCGATCTCGTTGTCGATTCGGGTCTGACGCCGGAAAATGCTAAAAACGAAGATGAACAGCGCCAACCAGATGACGCCATAAGCGGCGGCAAGATAAGTCATGGCAATACTCCAGTGGGTTAGTGAACAGTGAACTCCGAACAAATCAAAAATTCAAGCGCTCTTTCAACGCGTCCATGCGCTCTTCGGCCCAGCCCAGCGAGATGCGGTTGGCCAGCAGGGTGACGAAGAGGATGATGAAAGCGATGTTGGTGATCATGAATGCGTTCATCATATTGGGCCCGAGACCGAATTTGTTGGTGTTTTCGGGCGCATCCACGATGACCGGATGAATGGTGTTCCACCAGCGGATGGACATAAAGGTGAGGGGCACGCTGAGAAAGGCGAAAATGCCATACACCGCGGCCATTCTTGCTCGGCGGCTAGGCTCGTCGATGGCCCCGCGCAGCATGAAATAGGCGATGTAGAGCAGCAGCACGATGGTGTAAGTGGTCAGCCGCGGATCCCACGTCCAATAGGTGTTCCACGCGGGTTTGGCCCAGAGCGAACCGCTGATGATCGCGGCCACGGTGAAGGCGATGCCCAGCTCGGCCGCGGCCCGAGCCCAGATATCCCAGCGAATGTGTTTGGTGATGAGATAGAGGATGCTGGCGATGAAGGCCACGAAGAAAGCCAACATGCTGGACCAGGCCGAAGGCACATGGAAGTAGATGATGCGTTGGGCCGGGCGGATGCTGGGGTCTACATTGATGGCATCGGGGGCCAGAACCAACGCAGCGTACACCGCGATGAGCATGGCGACGAGGGCCGCGAAGTTCAAAATCTGCAAAAGACGACGGGATAAGCTCATAGGCGAATTACTCCTCAACGACGAAATCGAAGGTCATATAAGCGACGACAAGATAAAGCAGATCGAAAAAGATGAGCAAATTCACCCACTTCATCATATCGGCCAGCGCGTCGCCCTCCATAAAACCGATGGTGGCCCGAATGCCCGCCATCAGCACCGGCAACATCACCGGGAATAGCAGCACCGGCAGCAGCACCTCCCGGGTGCGGGTGTTCACCGCCAGGCCCGAAAAAACCGTGCCCACTGCGGCAAATCCCAACGTGCCCAAAAACAGCACAAGCAGCAGCGGCAGAGAGATGAAGTTGGTGTTGAAGAAGATCACCATCAGGGGCAGCAAAAAGACCTCCATCACCAGAATGAAGATGAGGCTGGCCAGCATCTTGCCGAAGTAAATGGCGCTGCGATCCACCGGAGCCAGCAGCAACCCGGCCATGCTGCCCCGATCCTTCTCGCTGATGAAAGCCCGGCCCAGGCCCAGCACGCCCGAGAAGGTGATGGTCACCCACAGCACGCCGGGAATGACCATGGTTTTATCGGGCACGCGCAGCTCGAACGCGAAGTTGAAAATCATCAGCGCCAGCACCGCGAAGACCGCCATGCTGGTGAAAATATCCTTGGTGCGCAGCTCGATGCGCAAATCCTTCCACAAAACGGCCCAAACGACCTGAAGATAACGCTTCATGCCACCATCACCCCCGCGCCCACATACTCGTCATAGGTGGGGCGCAATTGCTCATACGAGAGCGCGTCCGCCTGCTCATCGAACACGATGCGCCCGCCCTGCAAGATCAACACCCGGTCGGCCAGCTCCAGCCCCCGCTCCAGATGATGGGTGGTCATCAGTACGGTGCGTTCGCTGCCGCCGATCTCCCGCAGGAAATCGGTCATCATCTCCGCGGCCTGGGGATCTAGGCCCGTATCCGGCTCGTCCAGCAGCAGGATGGGCGGATTGTGCAGCAGCGCCCGGGCGATGGCCATGCGCTGCACCATCCCCCGCGAAAAGGTGCGCACCAGGTCGTGGCGCCGATGCAGCAGCCCCACCCGCTCCAACAGCTCGTCGATGCGCCTGGCCGGGGCGTCGATGCCGTACAGCCGGGCGTAGAAGGCCAGATTTTCCTCAGCGCTGAGATCGGTGTAGAGCAGCGGCGCATGGGTGACCAGCCCCAGATATTGGCGAATGCCCTCGGGATTGTTCTTGATATCCACGCCCGCCACCCGCACAGTGCCCGAGGTGGGCTTGCTCAGAGTGGCGAGAATGCGCAAAAACGTCGTCTTGCCCGCGCCATTGGGCCCGAACAGCACCACCGACGTGCCCGCATCGATAGCCAGATCGACGCCTTTGAGCACGCGGTGCCGCCCGAAGGCCTTGCGCAGGCCAACGACCTCAATCAGTGGCTCCGTCATCCTGCTCCTCCCTGGCTTCCGGCTCCGCCGCGGCGACGATTTCATCCTCTTCGGGATGGATTTTGGGGCGCTCGCCGATGTTGGGAGCCATCCCCTCCGGCTCCTGCTCTTCGGCCACTTCTCGCATCAGCGCGATGATCTGCAACTTGAGGGTGTTGCGCTCCTTGTGATAATCGTCCGCGGGGATTTCGCCCGCCTCGTACGCGTCATCCAGCGCGGCCATGCGGGCGATGAGCGTCTTGCGTTGTTCTTCCAGCAGCGCGGGTCGATCAGCCAACGTCTGCCGATGCTTGCGCCAGCCGATGGCCACCCCGCCGCCCAGCACCACCAACCCCAGCCCCAGCACGATCCAGGGCAGGTAGGGCGCGCCAGAGATGCCCGGCGCGGCGTTACGATCGATGATCTGCTGCGGTTCATTGCCGCCAGCGCTGGCGGTCAACAACTCTTCGCTGATGCCGCTGATGGTGGCCACGGGCGTCGCGCCTGCTGGAAGATCGAAGATGCTGTAATTCAGAAAATCACCGCCCTGGGTCTGGATGGGATCATCCTGTTGCCAGTCGGGCGCTTCGATGGAGATGCCGATGTCGGGCGCCAGCAGATTGAGCATGGCGGTGGGATACATCACCTGATGGGCCAGGGTGACGCTGCCGTTTTCCACGGGCAGGGAATAACGCAGGAAGATCTGCGTATTGCCCGGGGGCAGAGGCTGGGTGTCGATGAGGGTCGTTCCCTCCAGAATGAAGCGCTCGCCCAGGGTCTCGCCCTCCACGTTGACATGGATCGCGTTTTCGGGCAGGGGGATTTTCAGCACCCGGGGCTTGTCCGAGCCGGGCGCCATCTCCCCGGCGAACACCCGATCCGCCGAATTGAGGAAGGAGTACACCTCGCCCACGTCGATGAAGCTGGGGTTGGTGAGATCGATGAGCCAATGCGCCCGATCGATGGACACCGCATCCATGCTGGCTCCGGGATCATACACTGAGGCGATGAGTTCGATCATGTTGGAATCGGGCGAGAAATGCCCCACATCGCTGTGATAGGTCAAATCCTGATAGGTGGTCTCCACCACATAAGCCCAGGTGGGAGCGGTGGGCAGTCCGGTGAACTGGGCGCGCCCCTGCTCGTCGGTCTCGCCCTCGCGCATCTCCGCGAATTGCTCCTGCTCGAAGATGAGCAACCGCACCGGCTGATTGGCCAGATGCTCGCCTGTGGTGCCATTGACCACCTGCACTTCCACATCGCCCAGCCCTTCCACCGTCACCTGGCTCTGGTCGAATCCCAGGCTGAAGCGGCGCACCGCCGTGGCCAGAAGTTGCTGCTCATCTTCGCTCAGCGCGCCCGAATCGGGGTGAGAAGCGCCGGTAAACGCGGCGACCAGGCCCGCGTCCGTTTCGCCCAGCCATTTGGGGTCGGTCAGATCAGGAACGCCATCTTTCAGCCCCGCGCCGCTGGAGCCGTGGCATTCGGTGCATTTCGATTCATACAGCGCTGTCGCCTCATCCAGCGCAGCCTGGGGAATATGCAGCGACCACACGTAGGCGGTCAGATCCCAGCGTTCATCCTCGCTCAATTCGTTTCCCCAGGGCGGCATCATCTTGTCCATGCGCCCGTTGGTGATGACGTCGAAGATATCTTGCGGGCTCAGGTCTGCGGCGTAATCGGGCGCGGTGAAATCGGGCGGGGGCGAAGTGAGTTGGGCCGCCAGCGGGCCGTCGCCCTTGCCCTGCTCGCCATGACATTGCACACAGCGCTGCACGAACAGCGTCTTGCCCCGATACGCCTTGCCGACGGGCTCGGCACCCCCGCCATCCTGCGCATAAGCTGCGCGAGGCGTCAGTCCGGCCGCTCCCCCGGCCATCAACAAAAGTAGTGCAAAAACAATGAATGCGTTACGCAACCTTTTGAATGAAATCGTCATTGAATTCCGTTGGGTTGAATGAATGAGTGTATGACGCATAGCGCGGCCGCCTGTTCGACAGACGACCGCACAGAGATGAGAAAAACCGAATTCTACGTCAATGCGTTTAGCAATGAGCCTTGCAGCCGGTGTTAAGCGGCACGCCAGGGAACGCAACCAGCTAATCGATAGCCTGATACTGATTAGCGTCCGGCGCTTCTTCGTAGCGAGAAGGACATTTCAGCAGCAGATTATCCGCCTTGAACGTGCCATCGGGCTGGATGCTGCCCTCGACGATGGCCTCGGTGGCCTCATCGAAGTTGCTGGGACGACTGCCATGAAAGCTGACCAGGATAGTCTCGCCACTCTGATCGCTCATCTTGAACCTGAGCATAAGGTTGGTGGCGTCCCAATCCTCGCTATCCTGAATGATGGCGCCCGAGACCCGGATGTTTTTGCCCACATAGGCCTGGGGATTCTGATTCAGCTCATCCAGGGGAATGTAGTAAGCGCCGGTGTTCTTGATAGCGCCATAGCCAAGATAAATGATGGCCAGAACGATGATAACGCCGCCGATGATAAACTTGAGTTTTTTGTTGGGATTTTTGGCGGCGATTTTAGGTTGAGCAATGGTTTCAGTCATAGAAATCTCCGGCTGCTGCAAGTCGGGTAAAGAATGAGTGGCATTCAATTATTATAGCACGTCGAGGGGGCGTCGAGGTAACCTGAAGATGAAAAGGATGTTAGAAATTGATGAGAACTGCTTTGAAAATAGAATAAGTCACGCCGCAATAGGTACGGGCTGCAAGGATACTTGATAGCCCAAGCGACGCAGTTGACGCATAAGGTAGTCCACCTTGGCCTCTTTTCGCCGCGAGTCAAAGT
>JALXAF010000297.1 GCA_026992375.1 Anaerolineae bacterium | reverse complement strand
CATGGGGATGCAGATCGACGAAGCGGCGCAGCAGGTACGCGGCCTTGCTGCGGTCGTAGCGGGGGTCTTCCTGGATGGTTTTGAGCAGGTTCCAGTAGGTTTTGTAGGTGGTGTAATTCTGGAGCACGTCCAGGATGAAGCCCTCTTCGATGGCCTGGCGCATGGAGTAGAGGCTGAAGGGCTCGTAACCGCCCTGGGGCGTGGGCTGGCCGAAGAGCTCCAGGGTCTTTTCCTTGGGCGTGGCCGTGAACGCGAAGAAGCTGACGTTGGGCGGCTGGCGGCGGGCCGCCATCTCCGCGGCGATGCGGTCTTCCATGGTGGTGGGCTCCCGCTCCTCCTCGGCCGCGGCCTCCTCCAGGGTGCGGGCGCTGAGGACCTTTTTCATCTCTTTAACGCTCTCGCCCGACTGGGAAGAGTGGGCTTCGTCGATGAGCACCGCGAAGCGCTGGCCCGGCATGGCCCGCACCTCGGACGCGATGACCGGGAATTTCTGCAGGGTGGTGACGATGATCTTTTTGCCCGATTGCAGGGCCTCCCGCAGTTGGCGGGAGGTTTTGTCGATGTTCTCCACCACGCCCCGCACCTGCTCGAACTGGCGCACCGCGTCTTGCAACTGGCGGTCGATGACGCGGCGGTCGCTGATGATGATCACGGAATCGAACACGGCCCGATCCTGGTCATCGTGCAGGGAGGCCAATTGGTGGGCCAGCCAGGCGATGGTGAAGCTCTTGCCGCTGCCTGCGCTGTGCTGGATGAGGTAGCGTTGCCCCGCGCCCTTGGCCCGGGCTTCGGCCACCAGCCGTCGCACCGCGTCCAGTTGATGGTAGCGGGGGAAGATCATGGCCTGGCCCTTGACTCGTCCCCGTTTGTCGTAGAGATCGATGGTGTGGATGAAGTTCTGGATCAGGTCGAGGATGCTGTCCCTGGCCCAGATCTGCTCCCACAGATAGCTGGTGCGATAGCCTTGCAAGACGGGCGGATTGCCCGCGCCCCGGTTCCAGCCTTTGTTGAAGGGGAAGAAGCGGGTCTTTTCCTTTTGCAGATGGGTGGTGAAGTAGACCAGGTCGGGGTCCACCGCGAAATGGGCCAGGCAGCGGCCAAACTTGAACAGAGGCTCCCGCGGGTCGCGGCGCTTGCGATATTGGGCCATGGCATGGGTCACATTCTGGCCCGTGAAGGGGTTTTTCAGCTCCGCGGTGAAGATGGGCAGGCCGTTGAGGAAGAGAACCAGGTCCAGGCTCTTCTCGTCCTTTTCGCTGAAGTGAAGCTGACGGATGACGCCGAAGATGTTGCCCTGGTATTTGCGTTGCAAGTCGGGGTTGAGACCGCTGGCGGGGCGGAAGTAGGCCATTTTCAGGCGCACGCCATAGAACTTGACGCCCCGGCGCAGCACGTCCAGCACGCCCCGTTTCTCCACCTCTTTGCTCACCCGACGGATGAGCTCCTCGCCCGCCTGCTCCCCCAATTGCTGGCGGAGCTTGCGCCAGGCCTGGGGCTGGGTGGAACGCACGAACGTGAGCAGGTCCTTGGGGATGAGCACCCGGGCCCGGTCGTAGTCGGCCTGCATGCGGCGATGGTGGCCGCCGGGCGTGAAGGGGCCTTGGACGGGTCGTTCGCGCAGCGCACTCGCGGGCGCGTCCGGCCCGCCCGCCAGCAGCGCGGCTTCGATGGCGTCTTCAAAGGCTTTTTCGGTCAAATCAGGCATGAGCAATCCTCATAATGTATCTCGCAAAGACGCAAAGGGCGCGAAGGCTTCTTTTTTATTTTCCTTTGCGGTCTCCGCGCCTTTGCGAGCGAGCGCGCCTTCAAATCTTTCGGCGCGACCTTGGCTAGCGATCATCGGGGAGACCGTTGACGATCCGGGTGATACCATCCTTGATGAGGTATTCGTTGAAGTTGATGAGCAGGCCAAGGCGTTTGTCCGCGAGTTTCAGATAAGTGAGCAGTTGTTTTTTATGAACGGGCGCGACTTTTTCCACCGATTTCAATTCCACGATGACTTTATCTTCCACGATCATATCCGCTCGGAAGCCTTCGTCAAAATCGCGGCCGTCATAGATGATGGAAATGGGGACTTCGGTTTGTAGAGAAAGGCTGCGTGTACGCAGTTCATAGGCCAGAACGCGTTGATATGCAGATTCCAGAAGCCCCGGCCCCAGGCTGACATGAATGTGATAGGCGGCGTCCACGATGATGCGGGCGATGTCGTTTTCGTGCATGGCGGTTCTCCTTGGGGTTTCTCGCAAAGGCGCCAAGAGCGCTAAGTTTTTTTATCTTTCTCCCTTTGCATCCTTTGCGTCTTAGCGAGAGCCTTTCTCTCTCGCGAAGGCGCGAAGAGCGCTAAGTTTTTTTATCTTTCTCCCTTTGCGTCCTTTGCGTCTTAGCGAGAGCCTTTCTCTCGTACGTCGATTTTGCCGGTGACCGCGGCGGTGATGAGCGCGGTCCGGTACTCCTTCCAGGTTTCGATGGAGGCTTCGATCTTCTGGATGAGCGCGTCGATGCGGGCGGTCTCCCGGTCCAGGTAGTCGGCGATGGCTCGTTGTTCGGGTAGGGGCGGCAAAGCCAAAATCAGATTGGCAATTTGAGAGAATGGTAATCCTTCCCTTGCAGCTCCATTTTCGGTTGAAAAAATCTGGTTTTGAATAACGTCACTTGAAATTACAGCATGCAAAAAGCGAGGAACAATCCGATTGGGTTTGGGCCTGATAATGCTGACATGCTGATTGACATTCGCCAAAGGAATCCAATTTGGCACTAATGAGGCTCTTCCCAATGAAGCACCAGTGATATTGAGAAGAATATCATTTGGCAGTACTCTAGTAGAACTCATCTCCGCATCTATTTCCTTTGAAATGTAAACAGCATCATCCAAACGTAATCCGTCAAAGTGAACATTTTGACTTCGAATAAAAAGTACGCCAGAGTCTTGATAGACTTTACTTCCTCCCGAAGGTGTTTTGCCACTTCCGATCTTACTCGTTAGAAATTTCAATCTAACGACTTCCCAATGCCCGGGAATCTTCCCCAACCAGGGCACGCCCGAGTCCTTGAGAGGGGCGTCCGGGTTCAGGCCGCGGGTGACCGCGCGGGTGATGAGCGCGGCCCGCTTTTCCCGCAGCAGCTCGATGAGCCGCTGCTTGCGGGCGATGAGCGCATCAATGCGCCCGGTCTCCCGGTCTAGAAAGCGGGCGATGGCGCGCTGCTCGGGCAGGGGGGGAACCAGAATCGGAAGATTGCCGAGTTCGGATGGTGCGATGGCAGGGTAACCAATTCCCACCGAATGGGCCACCACCGTTTCGACAAATGGTTGACTCTGAACAAACCGAAATAGAAATTTGGGATCCAATTTGGATTGCGGACGCAAAACGGCAAAACCTGTTGAAACAACGAGATTGTTGCGCGTTTCGTTGATTAGAGCAACTGCTTTCAAATAAGTCCGCACTGTGGAAATGATGGTGTCGCCAGCCCTTACTTTTCTCCTTGCTCGAGTTGGGGCTTTGCCAAACAACATTTTCTGCGTTGTTGTAATACCCTCCAATTCAGATACACTGCTAATATCAACGTACTCTATGGGAAAATCGAAGGGCGTGTCTTCTGGAAGAGTTTCAGGATTCATTTCAACAGCATGCTTCAATCGCCTAACTTCCCAATGCGCGGGAATCTCGCCCAGCCAGGGCACGCCCGAGGGCTTGTACGCGGGGTAGGTGGGGTAGCGCCGTGAAATCGGAGTCAATTCTGTCATTGTTCAACATAATGTTGTTTTGTGCGCAACATTTGGCCTACAAATTTGCTTGTGCGCCAGAATTTTCTCTTTATGACGCACAAGTCAGTCAAATATCCTCGGTGATCCGTAAAAGAGGTTCGAAGATATAAACTGTCGGACGACGACCACTCCCTTTTCGAGCGGAATGAATTACTTGTTCTTCTTCCAATATCTGTAAAATCCGGAGAACGCTGCGACGAGACGCTTTGGTGCTGGCAAGAAATCGCGACGATGTAAAAATAGGTCGTTCAAAAAGTGCATCCAATACCTGAATATTGTATTTTGAACGGAGTTTAGAGACCAGGACTGTCTTGGTTTGCTCATAAAGTTCGCGGATAGCTTGCGCCTTTCTGATATTATCGTATGCCTGAATCCGCACAGCGTTCAGGAAAAAATGGACCCATTCATTATAAGAATTTGTATTGGATATCTGCTGGAGTTGGAAGTAGTAATCTCGTCGGTGGGCTTCCAGGTAAGCGCTTAAGTAGAACATGGGACTGGAAAGCATTTTTTTGTCATACATGAGCAGGGGGATGAGAATTCGCCCCACCCGACCGTTCCCATCCAGGAAGGGGTGAATTAGTTCGAATTGGGCATGAAGTAGTGCAATTTGTACGAGCTTATCTTTCTCTCGGGAGTGCATATATTGTTCAAAATTCTCAAGAAGCGATTGCAAATGTTGGGGTTCCGGTGGGATGTAGGTTGCATGTTGGATTCCCCCTGGCGCCCCAATATAATTCTGACGATCCCGAAACATTCCCCGCATTTTATGCCGACCACGGACGCTGTCGAGTAAAATGGCATGGATTCGTTTGATTAGATTGAGTGAGATTGGGCGGCGTTGCAAGGTTTCTACTGCAAACGCCATCGCGTTACGATAATTGATAATCTCCTGAATATCGTTGTAGTCTTTATCATCTGTAACGGTAGGTTCGGCTTCATACACCAATACATCGCGCAACGAAGCCTGAGTGCCCTCAATTCGTGAGGATAATACAGCTTCTTGTGTGGTCAATGGCGAGAGCAACACGCCGGGATTGACCATGGATTGAAGCAATCCGTCGTATCGAGCGACAGCGGCGTTGGCTTCGCCGATCAAGGGAATAAATGAAATCCAGTCTAAATCATCAATAGGGAGAAAACGCGGCATGTAAGATTTCATCTTCCATCTCCTGTCAGCAACACCAAAATCTCCGCCTCGATGGCCTCGATCTCGGCCTCGATTTCCTCCAAAGGTCGGGGCGGAGCGTAGGTGTAGAAGTAGCGGTTGAAGTTGATCTCGTAGCCCACCTTGCCCACCCCGCCATCCCGTTCGTCCCGCACATGCTCATTGATCCAGGCGTCAGGGACGTAAGGCTGCACCTCCCGCCGGAAATAGGCGTGGATGTCCTCATCCAATGGCACCCGCTCGTAATCCCGCAGCTTGGGGTCGGGTTCAGGCCGCCCCTCCTTATCGTAGCAGATGGCCGCGGTCTCGTCCCGCTCGCCCAGCGCCTCCAGGATGGCTTTCTTCACCGGCGCTTTCAGCCTGATCCCGGCCTGCTTCATGGCCTCATCCAGCGCGGTCAGGAACTCGGCCC
>JALXAF010000296.1 GCA_026992375.1 Anaerolineae bacterium | reverse complement strand
CGGACGCGTTCGCTTTGCCTCCCGTCCCCGATGCGGCGCTGCCTCTGATGGAAATCCTGCCGGCGCAGATGATTTCCTTGGCCCTGGCCCGGTTGCACGGGCATGAACCGGGCTTGTTCACCCACGCCAGCAAGGTGACGATGGCTGAGTAGCAATTATTCATCCAACACCTTCGCCAATCAGGCAACCCTGGCCCGTGGAGGCTGATTATGAACGCCACCTAATCGGGCGACAACGCGAGTGATACGTTGGAATAAAATAGGCTCTGGTTTTTGCGGAAGCAATTTCAATGTTTCCGAGGCGTAGGACTCGCCCCGGAAGTGCGTTTTCAAATCAAGCACGCCTGCTTGAGGCAATTCTCCCCGAAAGGCCGGAAGGAGATATTGCGAAACGTCCACCGTGAACAGGGAGAGCTGGATAGCGCTGGCGACGATGGGGCGTAGGCGTCCCTTGCTCCACAGGGATGAAAAGAAACGATCCAGACCATGAGTCTTCTTCCCGGCCTTGGTCACCACGATTTCATCTCCGGCAAGGATGTATTCGTGCTCCGAAGCATAAAGGTGGCCTTGAAGAATAGCCAGAACAGAGTGGGCCATAGCAATGCTGTATGGAAAAAGCGCTAAATCATACGGTAGCCGCCGCCTTCACCCGCTCAACGTGAGAGCCCGAGCATGGTCACCCGGCCGCTCGACCACAGCGTGGCGGTGATAATGATGGCTATCCGCCGCAGGCTTTTCCTGGAAAACGTTGTTTTGAAAATGGTTAAAAGTGTGATAATCTTTGGCATGAGTGGCGTGAATGGCGGAGAGAAACCATTTCGTCGTGATTTCTCCTATTCTATTCACCCACTCACTTTTCTCTACTTTTTTGGCGAAGGTATTGGAAAAAGGGAAGTAATTTTCAGACGCTCATTTAACTTTGAGTCCACTGCAAAAAGGTCATTTCACCACGGAGACACGAAAGCCACGGAGAAAATAGTGATAGCTCACGGAGAAAAACATCTCCAAATCTCACCTTTTTCTTCCTCCGTGTACTCTGCGTCTCCGTATTGAAATCTTTTTTCAGTGGAGCCAACTTTGCCTAGCCGCCTGCGTCACCCAAAAGCCCTGATCCCCAGTCGAGTTTTACGCTATGGAAGCACGCCAGGGTTACAAGCTGCTCGTCACCTACAATTATCTTCCTGGACGGGAGATGGCGTATCGCCGTTTTATGGTTCATCAATGGCTGCCAGCCATGCAGGCCCTGGGTCTTGAGCCGCTGGAGTTGTATCACACCATGTGGGGAGGATATCCGGTGCGGATGGTGGCGCTCTACGCTGCTAACCTCACCATCCTCCAGCAGGCGCTGAATAGCGGCGAGTGGCGTTTCTGGTGGGGACGGCTGCGTGATTTCGTGACGGATCTGGATTATTGCGTTCTTCCCGCTCGAAACTGGTTTCAGTTTTGCCCGGATGAAGGGTGACGCGTCTCGCCGAACAGCACGTCGCTCATGGGCCGAAAATCGAAGGCGTCCAGCAGGGTGGTGAGGCGTTTTTGCATGGCCCGCCCCGTGTTGTGGTAAGTGATGAATCGATCCTGCATGGAAAGCGGGACGCGCGGCGTGCCCGGGTCCAGCTCCCAGGGGTGGAGATAGACGACGATGGGACCCCGCGCGGCCGCGGCTTTCAGCCCGTGCAGGATGAGGGGCATGGGCAGCACGCGCAGATAGAAGCCGCCGCACACCGGGATGGTCAATGGCCCGACGCGCCACGCGGTCATGGGCCATTCCATCAGCGGCGCGTCCGGGGCGGTGTTGACGAGGTCGGGGGCGGGGCGGTAGGGCGCGGGCGGCGCGCCGGATATGCCATAGAGGGGCGTTTTCATGGGAAAGACGCTGGAATCGTAGGCGTAGCCGTGGCGGGCCAGCACATCCAGCGCCCAGGCTGTATCGGGGGAGAGGCTGAAGGTGGGGGCGCGAAAGCCGCGCGGTTGGACGCCCGGCGCCACATCCGCCAGAACGCGCTGAAAACGAAGGATTTCCTCCTCGAATGACGCCTCATCCAGCTCCCACAGGGGGCGATGGGTGTAGGTGTGGCATCCCAGCTCGTGCCCCGCGGCCGCGATGGCCCGGATCAAATCGGGATGGGCCGCGATGACTTCGCCCACGACGAAGAAGGTGGCGCGGACGCCGCGTCGGGCCAGCAGGTCCAGGAGGGGCCAGGTCGCCGCCTCCACCCGGTCATCGGCCTGGCCCCGATGGATGCGGGCGCGCAACAGCTCGGCGTGCCAGTAGGATTCCAGATCGATGGAGAGGGCCGCCTGCATCACGCCACCGCCTCGGGCCGGTTGGCGCGCAGCGCGCCCGCCCTGGTGTGATATCGCAGATAAACCATGAAGATGGAAAGCAGCATCTTGATGATGTAGTAAAGGCCTTTCAGCGAACTGCCGTGCATCGATTCGCCGGCGATGCGTTCGTGCATCACCACCGGCTCTTCTCGCACGCGAAATCCGGCGAAATGCAGCATGATCAGCGTGTCTGCATCGGGATAATCGCTGGGATAATTCTCTTCCGCAAAGAAACGCATCACATCCTGATTCATGGCCTGAAAGCCCGATGTGGCGTCGGTGACTTCCTGCCCTGTGAGCGCGTGGGTGATGGCCGCGAACAGCCACATGCCCATGCGACGCACCAGGGAGGTGCGATAGGTCATCTCGCCCTTGAAGCGGGAGCCCAGGGCCACATCGCATTCTCCGGCCATCACCGGAGCCAATAGCTGCGGAACCGAGGCGGGATCATGCTGGCCGTCCGCGTCCATCATCACCGCATAATCGTAGCCGAACTCGGCTCCGTAGCGAAAGCCGGTTTGCACCGCGCCGCCATAGCCCAGGTTGTTGGGCAGACGCACCACCGTGGCTCCCAGCTTGCGGGCCACGCGGGCGGTTTCGTCGCTGGAATGATCGTCGATGACCACGATGTCGGCCTGGGGGAGTGTCTGGCGCAGGCGGGGCAGGACGTGGGGCAGGTTTTCGGCTTCGTTGTGGGCGGGGATGATGATGAGTGTGGACATTGGCGTTATGACGTCTGTTGATGGGGCAGGGTGGTGAAATCGAGGGTGGCGATATCGCTATCCTCCAGGCCCTTGTAGATGGTGAATCGGAAGACGGCTCCCGGCCCGTCGGGGGCGTTTTCCACCCAGATGCGCCCGCGATGATGCTCGACGATGTGCCGGCAGATGGTCAGACCCAGGCCCGTGCCCTTGTACTGGCGATTGGCGCCGCCATCCACCTGATAAAAACGGTCAAAGATGCGCTCTCGCTGCTCAGCGGGGACGCCGATGCCGGTGTCGGCCACTGAGACCTGGATGTAGTCGCCCAGGTCAACGGCGTCGATGGTGACCTGCCCCTTGTCGGGCGTGAACTTGATGGCGTTATCCACCAGGTTGGTGACCACCTGCTCCAGCCGCCAGGGGTCGGCGAGGATGGTGGGGAGGTCTTCGGGCGTGCGGTTGATGATGGTGACGTGAGCGGAGTGCGCGGCCAATGACAGCTTTTCGACGACGGCCTCGATGACCACGGGGATATCCACAGGCTGCAGGCGCAGGGTGACGCGGCCCGATTCCAGTCGGGAGAATTCCAGCAGATCGTCGATGAGCCGTTGCAGATTGTTGGTCTGCTCTTGCACGGTCTCCAGAAAATCGCGCTGGATTTCGCTGACCGGGCCTGTCTTGCCCATGAGGATGATATTGACGAAGCCCTTGATGGCGTGCAGGGGCGTGCGCAGCTCGTGGGAGACCACCGACAGGAAGTTGGATTTCATGCGTTCTAGCTCTTTCTGGGTGGTGATGTCGCGCAGCACCGTGGCGATGCCCTGCAAGGTTTGCCCCACCATCAGTGGCGTCGCCAGGGCCTGATAGGTGCGAAGCTGGTCGCTACCCAGCGGAGCCAGATCGATCTCCTGCATCTGGAAATCGTTGGGAGCGACGCGAATCTCCTCCAGCAGATCGTAGATGGGCTGGCGGCGGATGCTTTCGGGCAGGGGCGCGCCATTGGGGGGCGGCGCTTGCAGGCTGAAGATGCGGGTGGCCACCGGATTCATCAGCATGACGCGCAAGTCCGCGTCCACCACCAGCACGCCGTCGCCGATGCCCGAGAGGATGGTCTCCAGCTCCTGATTTTTATCTGCCACGGCCTGATAAAGCTGGGCGTTTTCGATGGCGGTGGATGCGAAGTAGGCGAAGGATTCCAGAAACTGGCGTTCTTGCTCGCTGACGAAATCGCGGCGGTTGTCGCCCAGATAAAGCGCACCAAAAGGCTCGCCGCGCAGGATCAGCGGCACGCAGAGAAAGTATTTCACATCCCAGATGCGTTGCAGGGCCTGAAATCCCAGCTCGGAGCTGACCGGACTGAAGACGAGGACGCCCATGCTCAGGCTTTCGATATCCTGCGGGGTGAGTTGAAGCTCGATGGGGATGAGGCGACGGGGTTTGGCTTTTGTATCCAGCCACGAGCCCTGCAAACGCAATTCATCCGATTGCAGCAGCATCAAGGCCACGTGCCGGGCGTCGGTGATGGTGGACAGGCGCTTGATGAGTGCGCGATTGGTTTCGTGCAGGTTGAGGGTGACGGCCAGCGAACGGGCCACTTCTTGCAGCGCCCGCAATTGCAGCACCCGCTCGCCCAGGTCGCTGGCTGTGCGCTGCAATTGCGCGGTCTGGGTGGCCAGATCCGCTTCGCGGGTTGCCAGCGCGGTTTGCAGGTTTTTCTCCCGCACCTGATGCTCCAGCAACTGTTGCACGGCCATGGCTCCCGCGATGGCGCCGACGAAGAGAACCGCGTAGCGGGTGAGAAAAAACGTGTCCCGCAGGAAGACCGGGGTTTGGGCGTGGGCCCAGACGGTCAGGGCGTAGAGAGGCCCGCTGAGAAAAGCCCCCATCCAGATGAACATGGGCCAGGGGAAGTAGAAGGCGGGCAAAAGCACCTGCAAGATGAGCAACGCCCAGAACGGCGAACTGAGGCCGCCGCTCACGTAGATGATGGCCAGCGTCAGCCCCATATCCAGAATGTAGTTGATGGAAAGAATCAGCCGCTGGCGATTTCCCCATCGATTCAATGCGATGAGGAGAATGCCGGAAAGCGCCAGGTAACCGGCCAACGCCCACAGAAACATGGTGAAGGCGTTGGCTTCGGTCAACCATAGCGCAACCAGCGCGCTCAGCGCCAGGACGCCCTTGTTGGTGATGACGAGCGAAAAGTTGTTTTGCGTGGAGGATTGCATGGGGAGACGCGGGGCCTGATCATCCGGGGCGGAATGATGGGGCGGGCTTTTCTGGACGTGCACGACATCGGATCATCGCGGCGGGGTGGGCG
>JALXAF010000295.1 GCA_026992375.1 Anaerolineae bacterium | reverse complement strand
CCGGCGGTCATCTGCTAGTCTTCTCCCGCTCGACAGGCGCATCCTGGACGGTGACGGACGTGACGATCATCACCAACCGCACCATTTCGCACACGCCAACCAGTTGGACGCTCGCCCAGAGTGGAAGCACAGAGGAGAATCTGGCGGCCCCATCCTGGCAATCGCATCTGCACATCTTTACGCTCACCAAAAATCACGCGTGGCAGACAGATGACGTTTCATTGAAGGCCGCCGGGCGCAGCGTCTACGCCGCATCGGAAAAAGCGGGCGTGTGGTTTTCGCGGGATTACGGGCGTTTCTGGCAGCAGTCGACGCGACCGCAGCCGCCCCAAAACATGCAAACCATCGATGGGCTCAATTCGCCTAACGTGCTCGATGTCGCGGTCTCGCCCGATGATCCGTCGTTGGTGCTGGCCGCCACCGACAGGGATCACCGAAATCCCTCCCTAGCGGGCATCTACCGCTCCACCGACGGCGGCGCCACCTGGACGCGCGTCCACACCTTCATCTGCAATGGCGAGGTGCAGCCCGCCACGCAAGTGCGCTTCGCACCCGATGATTCCTCGCTGCTCTACGCGGCCGGCGGCTGCGCCATTGCCATCAGCCATGATCACGGCCTGACCTGGCATGAATTCGTCCCGCCCGGGATCGAACAGGGAGCCAGGGTGTTCCACGTTGCAGTCAGCCCCCTGCTGGCGGGGCATCGTCGCAACGCCTTTGCCTGCGGACGGGGCAGTCTGTGGTTTTCGCCCGATGGCGGGAACACCTGGTACAAAGACGTTGGAGCATCGGAAACGCTGCCACACGGATTCTGCGGAAAAACGACCAACGGAAACGGCGACGCCGCCCAAACCCTGGCCGTGGACCCGAGCAGACCGAATCGCCTATATCTGGCATATCAGAACGACGCCAACGGTCCGGCTTACTTCCAGCCCGCCATTTACGGCAAGGATGGCGGTTATTGCAACCACCCCGTCATCTACGACGCCAACGACAATGGCCTTTACGACAGCGGTGATAAAGTCCTGCGCGGCTCGGATGTGCAACCCAACGCGCCTTTGCGCAACGACGTCAAGATCAAGTTTGTCGATTCCACCAGCAACGGACAATATGATGACGGAGAAGCGGTCATCTACGACGCCAACGGCAACGCCATTTTCGATACCGATGGCCATGGCAACAAAGAAGCCGTGCTCTCGGGTCATGCGCCGGACGAGGGAACAAGCCTGAAGGAAGACGCAAAAATCCGTTATGTGGATTTAGGAACGCCCTTCGAACCACGGGGATGCGGCGAGGGCTCTCTGTGGTATGGCGATCTTTCCGACTTTGATCGGCGGCAGGGAGTCGTCCTTGGAAAGTGGCGGCAGTTGCCTGGCCCGCCCGTCTATTGGGGCAACACCGCCAGCGGCGCGGCTTTCGTATTCACCCATGCAATCAACCGGGAAAAATATCTGGTGTTTTTTGGCGATCAGGATACGCTGCACGTGAGCATTGGCAAGCCCCAACAGGGAAGCTGGCACCGGCTGGACGGCTGGGACGCATCCAGGTGCAAGCAGCACAACAGGATGGGCAATGTGACAGACGTGCATGTCGATCCGCACGGGCTGGCGTTTTCGCCCGATTTCGATCTGACACTGAAGCGCCCTGATGTGGAGTCGCCCTACGACAAGAACATGGAACTGGCGCAATGCCTGGGAGGCAGGCTGTGGTATTCCAACGATGGCGGCGTTTATCGCAGCGATGATTGCGGCGAAACCTGGCTGCCAGCGGAAGCGGGATTGAGCACCCTGGCCGCTATCAACGTGGCGGGGGTGGCGCGACCAGGCAAAGCGCCCGCACTTTATTTTGGCACGGGCGACAACGACGACTTCTACTCTCTGGATGGCGGCGCTATCTGGCGCAACGGCGCCAACGACTGCGGCGATTGCGGCGCGTGGTACGCGGATCCCGCTCAGCCAGACCGGGTGCTGGACATCTCGCGCACCATTCCCCTCTTTGGCCTGTTCCAAAATCAATCCAATCCTGGCGACTATCCCGATGCGGGCGATCCGCATCAGCTATATCTGGCCCCCAAACCAACAGCTCCGCCCGGGCAGGATTCCGGCGTCATCATGTACCCGGTCACCCGCCCCATCATCCAGACATTGGCGAACGAAGCGCCGCTGCCCGATGGCGATTATGTGGTAATCCAGAAGATCGACCCCAAAGATGGCGGCCCCGAAAGACATCTGCTAGTCAGAGCCCGAGACAACATTCACAAATCATCGCCATGGATTCAACAAGGCCCCGATCTGCCAGACTCGGTCACCGTTGTGCAGGCCGCGAGCGGGCACGAAGCGCCCACCTACTATGTCGGCGATTACACGAACCTGTGGAAAAGTCACCGCGACGCTCACGGCAATATCGACGACTGGCGCCAGATCGTGCCGGGCGGCGGCGCGACCCGGGCCTATCGCTTCTTTGTCAACCCATACGACGCCGACGATATCTACATCGTGGACACCGATGCGGTGCGGCATTCCACTGACGGAGGCGCAACCTGGGTCGTCGATGCGCAGCTCGATGCGGCCCTGACCGAACATGGCCGATTCTCCCATGATTGCCCGACATCATGGATTTATCTCACATTCCACGATTGCATCCTCAACGAGATGGTCTTCGACAGAGAGTCGCCTCGAACCCGGTTCGCCGCCGGGCTGGCGGGCGTTTTCTATTCGGATGACGGGACGAACTGGTCTCGTCTGGTAGAGACCCGGGCCCTGCCCAGTCGGCCCATCGGGCTTTACTTTGATCCCATCACCGATCCCAACAACCGCAGCCTCTACATCGCCTTCCTGGGGCGCGGCGTCATGCGCTGTTCTCCCATCCCCGGCCAGCCGCCTACGCCCACGCCCAGTCCAACCCCCGCACCGAGCTACTTGCCGCTCATCCTGCATGACAGGCGGTGAAAGCTCCAATGGAAATTGAGGTGCGACGCACTTGCCGCGAGCCGTGGCCGCGTCGCGCCTCTCGGTCGTTGCGCTCCCTCGAAATGACGTGAAATCTCACGCAAAGGCGCAAAAGCCGCCAAGAACTTTTTGCTTCTTTTTCCCTTTGCGCCTTGGCTTCTTTGCGTGAGATCGATTTTCAAAGCAGTCCAACAGCTGGCTCGCCTGCGCCGATACCGATGAAAATGGTACGCGCCCAGGACGGCGCGGGAAGCCAAGCCCGTAATGCGCGATTCGCCCAACGTGGGATTTGCCAACCTTTCAGCAACCAGCGATCATTCTATTTTCATAGCAGGCTTCAGGCGGCGAGAAGGGATTTGGCCCGGGCGAGCACGCTGGCGGGCAGCCACGCGGGCGAGATGAAACGGGAATAGACCGACAGGCGCTCGCGCAGCGAGAAGCCCGCGTCAGCACTGGCCGCGGCCAGCTCCTGGATGGCGGGCCAGGGCGCTTCGGGGTTGATGTGATCTCGGGTGACGGGCGAAATCCCGCCCCAGTCGTTGATCCCGGCCAGCAGGTAGAGGCTGTAGGCGTCGGGCGTGAGGTTGGGCGGGGCCTGCAGGCTGATTTCCGGCGGCAGGATGAGGCGGGCCACCGCGATGGTGCGGGCCATCTCCAGAGCGCCGGGTTCATCTTTGGCCCGAAAGCGGATGTCGGGCTTGCGGCGGAAGTTCTGGATGATGACTTCCTGGATGTGGCCGTAGCGGCGGTGGATGTCTGCGATGGCGAAGAGGCTGTCCACTCGCTCAGCCGGGGTCTCGCCGATGCCGATGAGGATGCCGGTGGTGAAGGGGATGCGCAGTTCGCCCGCGGCCTCCAGCGCGGCCAGACGCCGTTCGGGCGCCTTGTCGGGGCAGCCGAAGTGGGCCTGGCCTTTTTCCATCAGACGGGGGCTGACGTTTTCCAGCATCATGCCCATGCTGCCCGCCCAGGGCCGCAGTTTGCGCCATTCGCACTTGTAGAGCGCGCCCGGGTTGGGATGCGGCAGCAAGGTGGTCTCTTCGAAGACAAGGCGGATCATGGCGGCAAGATAATCCACCGTGGTTTCGTAACCCAACCGGGCGAGCTGCTCCCGCACGGCCACGTGGGCCAGCTCTGGGCGTTCGCCCAGCGAAAAGAGCGCCTCCTTGCATCCGGCCCGCTGACCAGAGCGGGCAATGTCCAACACCTCGTCGGGCGAGAGGGTTTTGGCCCGGGGATCACCGGGCGCTCGGGCGAAGGTGCAATAGGCGCATTTATCGCGACAGAGATTGGTGAGAGGGATGAAGACCTTGCGGGAGTAGGTCACGGTGCGGCCCCAGGCGTCATCCCGCACGGCGCTAGCCCGCTGCATCAGGGCCAGCAGGTCGCGGCCTCGGGCCTGGATGAGCGCGCGGGCCTCATCCCGAGAGAACAAAGGCGCAGCGCTCGCCATTATAACTCGTCCGGCTCAGTTCGCTTTTTGAGTTCGTCCGTAACCAACTCGTTCGCTTTGGTGAATTCGCGCACGCGAATCCGCCGGATATGATCGAACAGCATCAACAAAAGGGCGACGCCATTGAGCCCATAGAAAATCGTGACGATCTTGCCCAGCTTCGTCTGGGAGAAGAAGTCGCCAAAACCAATGGTCGTGATGGTGACGACCGTAAAATAAACCGAGTCCAGCCATCCCCACTTCTCAATCCAATGGAAGAGAACCGCACCGGCGGCGATGAGCAGGGCTGCGTAAATCAGCACCGGCTGGGCTTCTTTATCAACAAACAAATCAAGGAGGGAAAAACGATAAAATGGCCTGAAAAACAACCGGACAGACGTTGAGTATTTCTTACTCATTAGACGCTCCACAGGGAAGAAGTTGGAAATGATCGTTGCGGGCAATGATACCACGATCTCCAAAGAACCGTCCATACTTTTGCGCAAAGGGTGACAAAAGTCATTGATCATTCGCCGTGGAAGCGTAAAAATGGGAGCGCAAGTGTCGGACAGTTTTCAATCGACGCGATGTTGTTTTACACTTATTGCATTGTCCTGTCCTAGTACAGGCGTCCATCAACGTTCCTCTGGAGGTACAACATGAAAAAACGTTTCATCTTTGCTCTGATCGCCACACTCATCCTCGCCGGATTGGTTCTGAGCGGCTGCGGCGCGCCCGCGAGCAAAGCGCCTGAAGCCCAGCCCACCCAGCCTCCGGCCGAGAAGGCCACGGAAGCGCCCGCCCAGCCCACCGAAGCCCCCAAGGCGACAGAAGCGCCTGCTCCCACCGAAGCGCCCGCCCAGGAGGCGGTGACCATCCAGGTGTTCTACCCGGTGGCCGTGGATGCGCCCATCGCGGACATCCTCAAGGGATACATCGATAAGTTCGAGAAGGAAAATCCCAATATCACCGTGGAGCCGGTGTTCTCGGGCGGGTATGGCGATGTGAAG
>JALXAF010000294.1 GCA_026992375.1 Anaerolineae bacterium | reverse complement strand
GCGGCCCGTCTCGGGCCTCTTCTGGGCCTGCTGACGCCCGCGGGCATGCGTCCCAACGACATGCTCGATGGCTTTGTGTGGGTGGAGGATGGCCGCGTGGTGGGCAATGTCACCACCCAACGCATCCCCCAATTTCCGTCGCGCTTCCTTATCGCCAACGTGGCCGTGCAAGAAGCCTACCGCGGCCGCGGGATTGCCAGCGAATTGATGCGCATCGTGCTGGCGCATATCGTCGAGCGGGGCGGACAATGGGCCGTGTTGCAGGTGCGCGAGGATAACGACATCGCCCAGGGCATGTACCAGCGCCTGAGCTTCGCGGATTTGATGACAGAACACCGTTTGCGCGCCGAAACCCTGCCCGCCATCCCCGCGCTGCCCCTCCCGCGAGGTGGCGAATTGCGGCCATTGAGTAACGATAACTGGCACGCGGTGCGATATCTGCTCAATCGGGCCATGCCCGCGGACGCCCGCTGGTGGCACCCCACCCGCTCCTCTGGTTTCCGCGAAGGGAGCTCGCCGGGCCTGCAGCGGCGACTGAGTCGCTGGCTGGGCGTTGGGCACAAAATGCGCTGGGGGCTTTTCTTCGGGGATGAGCTGATGGGCGTGCTGGATGTCGATGTGCTGGCCTACAACGAACATCGGGTGGATTTGCTGCTGCATCCCGAGCTGCGGGCCGAATGGAGCGCTCCCCTGCTGGCCCACGCACTGCGTTATTTGCAACGCCACCCGGAACGGCCCGTCAACGCCGTGCTCTACGATTATCAGGACGAGGCCATCGCGGCGCTGCGAGAATTCGGCTTCGAGCCCTTCGTGACTCTGGTGAACATGCGCAGGCGCGTCGCCCGATAAGAAGCCTGCGGATCGCAAGAAAATGTCTCACGCAAAGCATGTCCTGAGCCTGTCTTGAACAAAGTGAAGGGCCTGGCCGAAGGAACGCAGAGCCGCAAAGAAAAAAGAGGCAAAGAAAAACCTGCGTCTTGGCGACTTGGCGTGAAATCTGCTCTTTGGTTCCGGCTTTTCCCGGTTAGGACGCACCCGGCGGAAACTTGCCCGCATCCCCGCCCGGCGATACAATAGGCGCTATCGAAAATGAGGAAAATGATGTAACTATGCAGGCCACAGCGAAAAACGCCTGATGAAGCAACGTTGGCCATTATGCCAACCCACGTCATGCGTAAAACGTCAAACGTCAGGCCGTTATCGCCGAAGACGCGTCCTGTAATGAGCCATGACATCGTTGCAGCAGTGTGACGTTTGACGCTTGACGTTTTACGGTCTTGGCATGTCGCCTGTTGGCGGCGCTAACCTCCACGGTTTGACCTGTGAGCTGTATAGTCACAAAATGATTGATGAACAATGATCTAAGCATGAATTTCTTCGCCGTTGACCCCACCCGCCGCCCGCCCGATTACGAAACGGGCAACTTCGCGCACATTCCCGGTCTGTTGCAAGGGCTGTTGGGCGTAGAAAATGACTCGCCGCTTTCTCCCCAGCGATTCGGCTATCGTCCGGGCCAGTTCCAGAAAGTCATCTTCCTCTTTCTCGACGCGTTCGGCTGGAACGTTTACAGTTATTTTCTGAATCGGCGCAATCGAATTTTGGGGCGATTGGTCGACAAGGGACAGGTGCTCAAGATCACGTCACAGTTTCCTTCCACCACAGCGGCCCATGTCACCACCTTCAGCACAGGCCAGGCGGTGGGCCAGCACGGCGTTTTCGAATGGCAGTACTACGAGCCGGTGGTGGATGAGGTCATCGTCCCGCTGCTCTTTTCTTACGCCGGAGAAAAACAGCGGGATACCCTGCGGGACGCGTACGTCGATCCTTGCGACATCCTGCCCACGCACACCTTTTTCCAGGATTTGCAGGACGCTGGCATCCCGACTTACAGCTACGTGCCCCGCGAATACATCAAAACCGCCTATAATCAGGTGATGGCCGCAGGCTCGGAGGCCCGGGGCTATTACACGCTGGCCGAGGGGTTGACGACGCTGAAGCGCCAGGTGAACAAGTCGGAAGGCCCGGCCCTGTTCCATTTCTACACGCCCTTCATCGATGCGCTGGCCCACAAGAACGGCCCTTTCTCCTATCAATCCCTGGCCGAGGCCGACGCCACCCTCATGCTGCTGGATAAATTTCTGTTGCATCCGCTGCGCGGGCGCGACGACACGCTCATCGTCATTAGCGCGGATCATGGCCAGGTGCATGTGGACTACCGCAGCACGTTCTACATCAACCTGCAGCCTGAGTTTCAGGAGCTGCGCTGTTATCTGCGGGTGAACAAGCGGGGGCGGATGTTGACGCCCGGCGGCTCCCCGCGTGATGTCTTCCTCTACGTGCGGGATGAGTACGTGGGTCGGGCGCAGAGCCTGTTGCGCAAAATGCTGGGCGGCCGCGCCGACGTGCTGCGCATCGGGCGGCTCATCGACGAGGGTTTGTTCGGCATGACCGAACCCTCGGCCGATTTTATGAAACGCGTCGGCAATCTGGTCATCTTGCCCCGGGGCGATGAGACCGTGTGGTGGTACGAGAAAGACCGGCTGGAGGTCAAATACAATGGTCTGCACGGTGGTCTCAGCCGCGATGAAATGGAAATCCCCCTCATCCTCTATCGACCGTAAACTTCTCTTCCGTCCGTCAAATGTCATCCACGGGCTCCACTTTTCGGCGTTTGACCATGACGTTTGACGCAAAATCCTTATTTGTGAGTGTATCATGATTTCATCCAACCCATCATCCTCCAAGCAACGCCATTATCGTTCCGACATCGTCAAAAAAGGCGTCGAGCGTGCGCCGCACCGCAGTTTGCTGCGGGCCACAGGCGTGAAAGACGAAGACTTCGACAAGCCATTCATCGCCATCGCCAACAGCTACATCGACATCATTCCCGGCCATGTGCATCTGGACGAGTTCGGTCACATGATCAAGGAGGAGGTGCGCAAGGCGGGCGGCGTGCCATTCATTTTCAACACCATTGGCGTGGATGACGGCATCGCCATGGGCCATGAGGGCATGAAATACAGCCTGCCCAGCCGCGAGCTCATCGCGGACAGCGTGGAGACGGTGGTGCAGGCCCATCAGTTCGACGCGCTTATCTGCATCCCCAACTGCGATAAAATCGTGCCCGGCATGATCATGGGCGCGCTGCGTTGCAACATCCCCACCATCTTCATCTCGGGCGGGCCCATGGCCGCGGGCGTCATGCCCAATGGCAAGGTGGTGGACCTGATCTCGGTGTTCGAGGGCGTGGGCGCATACACCGAGGGCCAGATCGATCTGAAGGAGCTGGACGCGCTGGAGCATTACGGCTGTCCGGGCTGCGGAAGCTGTTCGGGCATGTTCACGGCCAACAGCATGAACTGCCTGTCCGAGGCTTTGGGTATCGCCTTGCCTGGCAATGGCACGGCCCTGGCCTGCACGCCAGAGCGGGAGGAGCTGGCCCGCCGCGCGGCCCGGCAGATCATGTATCTGCTGGAAAATGACATAAAAATCCGCGACATCGTCACCGAGAAGGCCATCGACAATGCGTTTACGTTGGATGTGGCCATGGGCGGCAGCACCAACACCGTGCTGCACACCCTGGCCATCGCCAACGAGGCGGGCATCGATTACGACGTGGCCCGGGTGGACGAGATCAGCCGCCGCACGCCCAATATCTGCAAGGTCTCGCCCTCCAGCCCCTTCCACATGGAGGATGTGCACCGGGCGGGCGGCATCAGCGCCATTCTCAACGAGCTGAGCCGCAAGCCGGGCCTGCTGCACACCGACACCCTCACCGTCACGGGCAAAACCTTGGGCGAGAACATCGCCGGGGCCGAGATCAAAGACGAGCGGGTGATTCATCCCCTGGAGGACGCGTACAGTCAGGAGGGCGGTCTGGCCATGCTCTTCGGCAATCTCGCGCCCGAGGGCGGGGTGGTGAAGACCGCGGGCGTGCTGCCCGAGATGATGACGCACACCGGTCCGGCCCGCATCTACGAAAGCCAGGAGGAGGCCTTGGCGGGCATCATGGCCCGAGAGGTGCAGCCGGGCGATGTAGTGGTCATCCGCTACGAGGGTCCGCGCGGGGGGCCGGGCATGCAGGAGATGCTCTCGCCCACCAGTTTGATCATGGGCCAGGGCCTGGGCAGCAGCGTAGCACTTATCACCGATGGCCGGTTCAGCGGCGGCACCCGCGGCGCGTGCGTGGGACACATCAGTCCCGAGGCGGCCGCGGGCGGGCCCATCGCCCTCATCGAGCAGGGCGACATAATCACGGTGGACATCCCCAACCGGCGCCTGGAGTTGCACGTTTCGGATGAGGAGCTGGAACGGCGGCGGGCGAACTGGCGGCCGCTGGAGCGCCCGAACCTGCCCCGCTACCTACGCCGCTACGCCAAGATGGTCACCAGCGGCTCGCAGGGCGCTGTGCTGGCATGGTGAGAGACGCAGCCGAACCTGTTCCGTAAATAGAACGCAGATGACGCAGATTGAAACGGATGAACGCAGATGATAAAGAAAAAATCTGCGTTGCGAAGCATCCGTGTCATCTGCGTTCTCATTTCATCGGTATCGGCGCGCCACCGCGCGTGTCGCCTGCTATGAAAATAAAGTAATCAGTGATCAGTTATCAGTAATCAGTGGAATTCTGCGAAGCATCTGCGAAAATCTGCGTTCTCATTTTCATCGGTATCGGCGCGGGCGTGCCCGCCGTCGGACTGCTTTGGAAATAGGATGATCGCTGGTTGCTGAAGGTTGGCAAAGCCCACGTTGGGCGAGTTTGCAACCGGCGTGATGCGTAATGCGTGAGGTAGCCACGCATTCGGAGTGACGTAACATAAGATGCTCTGTCTATTTTCGCTGGCTTGGCTTCTGCTACGGCAGGCCCTCCTCTCCGTCTGCAAAAAACTTTGCAAACCTGCGGCTCCCTCCCCTGCAAAGGAGCGAAGCGACTGGCGGAGGAGGGCCGGGGTGGGGGCCAGGCACAGCGGCCAAGGCTGCAAAACTGACGAACGCTGTCTTGAACGTTGGCTCAGCGTCTATCTTAGTAGCTACAAAAATCCGCGGAAATCCGCTGCATCCGCGTTATCAGCAGCGAATCCCGCGGGCTGATGATGAGACTTCTCGATTTGATGAGGCAAAAAGATTTGGGTATGTCCAAAATGAGTTGGGCGCTGTCGCGGCAACCAGCCGACTGATGAACATTGACAAAATAATCCGGTTATAGGCCCGGGGCGCTTCGCGCCTACCGCCAGCGCCGGGGGATAAAGTCCCCCGCTAGAAACAGCGCCCCTGCGGGGCTAGGTCAGGTGCGACGCACTTTCCATAAACCGTGGCCGCGTCCCCGCACGCTCTGAGGTCGCCCAGGTGGACGTGAGGCCAACGCTCGTTTCAAGTGCGTCGCACCTTACTCGGCAATTTGGCCGGAATGAGAATGCACCCAACCGAAATTGGACGCACCCAAAAGATTTTGTGGTTCTTTTGGATTTCAGGGGATGAGACGCCGGGCGGATTCGCAATCCGCCCTGAGAGCTCTCTGCATCCAGCCGGATTCGCAATCCGGCGGGTATTGATGAAAAAAGCCGGAGGGCGATGGCCGCTCCGGCTTTTTGGTGAGTTGGAAGTTAACAGGGATTATTTGGTTGTGATGGGCAGGAAGAGGAATGCGTCCTGAATGCGGATCTCTCCCTGGCGAATCTGGGTGGGGATGTCGCGGCCCTCGGTGTTGGCGAAGGTGCGGGCCGTCGCGGTGAGCGGACTTCTATCCCCCGATTCGCCAACGGCCTGGAATGTGATGTTCGCCAGGGCGATGGAACCGCTGACGCCGCTGGTGGAAATCATGTTGAAGGTGATCTGCTGTTTCCCTTCGTCGATGTTGCAGAGCCGCGAGTCGAACTGGTTGTCGGGATCAGGATCGCAGGCGGTCGGGCGCACGACGCTAGCGTCATAGTGCAGCTCGATGGTGCTCGCGCCTAGCGACGCGTCGACCACATCCGCCGTAACGGGGATAGTGACCTGATCTTCTTGTTCGACGATGGCTCGTCCGACTGCGACGCTGGCCGACTGAAGCGGTGCATGGGGCGTCATGCCCAGCATGGCGGTGACCGGACAGAGCTGGTTGGGGATGCCCACATCGCACTGCATGATGAGCAGCGCGTCCACGCTGTTGCACTGGGAGTCGTTGTTTACATCACATGCCGGGCCGTACAGGGAGCCTTGCGGGGGCGGGCATTGCTGACTGACGCTCCGCAGGCCCACATCATGTTGCAGCACAAAAAGCGCATCCACGGAGTTCACCTGGTCATCGCAGTTGACATCGCCCTTCTCGACGCCCAGAGTGACGGAGCCGTCATCGGTGGCAACGTATGGCTGGATGTCTGCGCCGGAGGGATTGGAAATGGTCGCGACTGTGACTGTGACGGGCGTGGAATCGCCTGCTGCGCCGTTGCCGGTGAATCCGATCTTCGCCAGAGGATGGTCGCCAACGGCCCCTGTGGTGCTGAGGAATGTCATCTGCACCTTGCCCGTCGCGTAATTCTCGTTGCACAGGGCGCTGTCGAAGAGATGGTCCGGATCGGGCTCGCAGCTTGTGGGGGTGATGACCGCGGGATCGAAGGTGATCTCCAGGGTGAGTGCGCCGGTGCCCGGAGACGGGAAGTCCTTCATGGAGACGGGCATAGAGAAGGGCACGCCCGGAGCGATGTTGATGTCGTCGGCGAAGATGGTGGGGATTTTCGGCATCGTCACCGCACTGTCCTGGTCGTCCTCCGCGGGATCATTGTTGCCGGGCGTGGAGTCTGCGTCGGTCTCATTGGCTGCGCTGACCTCCGCCACGTTGGTGTAAACGCCCGACGCGTTGACCGTGGCGGTGATGTTCAGGGTGGCCGCGGCCCCGTTGGCGAGATCGCCGATATCCCAGAGCCCGGTGTTGCTGCTGTAATTGCCGTTGGCGTCGTCGCCCGCGTAGGCGTAGCCGGAAGGCAGCAGATCGATGACCTGCACGCCGCTGGCGTCGGCGGGCCCGTTATTTTCAACGGTGATCTCGAAGACGATCTGGGAGCCGGAGGCCGGGGTGGCGTTATCCACGGATTTGGTCAGGCTGAGATCGATGACGGGCGTTGGCGTCGTTACAGCGCTATCCTGATCGTCCTCCGCGGGATCATTGTTGCCGGGCGTGGAGTCTGCGTCGGTCTCATTGGCTGCGCTGACCTCCGCCACGTTGGTGTAAACGCCCGACGCGTTGACTGTGGCGGTGATGTGCAAGGTGGCCGCGGCTCCGTTGGCGAGATCGCCGATATCCCAGAGCCCGGTGTTGCTGCTGTAATTGCCGTTGCCGCTATCGCCCACATAGGCGTAGCCGGAAGGCAGCAGATCGGTGACCTGCACGCCGCTGGCGTCATCGGGCCCGCTGTTATTCACGGTGAGGGTGAAGACGACATTGCTTCCCATCTTGGGGGTGGAGTCGCTCACCTGCTTGGTTAAGCTGAGATCGATGACTCGAACCGGCAGGGCGGTTGCGCTGTCCTGGTCGTCCTCCGCGGGATCATTGTTGCCGGGCGTGGAGTCTGCGTCGGTCTCATTGGCTGCGCTGACCTCCGCCACGTTGGTGTAAACGCCCGACGCGTTGACCGTGGCCGTGATGTGCAGGGTGGCCGCGGCTCCGTTGGCGAGATCGCCGATATCCCAAAGCCCGGTGTTGCTGGCGTAGCTGCCAGAGCTGTCGTCACCCGCGTAGGTGAAGCCCGAAGGCAGCAGATCGATGACCTGCACGCCGCTGGCGTCGTCGGGCCCGCTGTTGGTGACGGTGATGGCGAAAGTGACGTCATCTCCCACACTCGGCGATGCGTTGTTCACCGTCTTGGATAGACTGAGATCGATCATCACCGGAGGCTGCGCGGGCGTTGTCACCGCACTGTCCTGGTCGTCCTCCGCAGGTTCGTTGTTGCCGGGCGTGGAGTCTGCGTCGGTCTCATTGGCTGCGCTGACCTCCGCCACGTTGGTGTAAACGCCCGACGCGTTGACCGTGGCGGTGATGTGCAGGGTGGCCGCGGCCCCGTTGGCGAGATCGCCGATATCCCAAAGCCCGGTGTTGCTGCTGTAATTGCCGTTGCCGCTATCGCCCACATAGGCGTAGCCGGAAGGCAGCAGATCGGTGACCTGCACGCCGCTGGCGTCGTCGGGCCCGCTGTTGGTGACGGTGATGGCGAAGACCACGTCATCTCCCACGGTGGGTGCGCTCTGATCAACGGTTTTCGTCAGGCTGAGATCGATGGTTGGAGGCGGCGGCGCGTAAGTGTAGGCGATCACCCGCACTCGATCCAGGAACATCCAGGTCTCTTTGGAGTTGTAGTTGTTCTGGACGGCGAAGTTGAATCGCATGGTGTGCCCCTTGAAAGAGTCTTCCAGCTTGAAGGTGACGTGTTTCCAGACGCAGTCGTTTTCCAGCGTGTGCATGTAGATCACGTCTCGGGTGCGATGATTGGGGTCCTCAGTGGGATCATAAACCCGAAAGCGCTGCCAATCGTCGTTGCTGGCCGAAGGATTGGAATCAGGCGTTTCTTCGGTGCAGGGCATGTACCAGTAATCCACGAATACGTCATCGGCGTCTGCAGGGATGTCCACATCCTGATAAATGCGGCTCTTCTTCCGGTAGTCGGGCGTCTGGATGCCGTCGGCGAGAATGTCGGGCGGATTCAGACCGAAGTACATGGAGCGGGAGCCGGTGAGTTGTTGGGCGAGGGTGTAGGCGGGGTAGGGCGCGCCTTCGGCGTTTGTCATGGTCCAGCCCTGATCGGGCCCGTCGATGGTTTCGAAATCGCCGTTGACGACGAGATCGTCGCAAGCCGCGCCCGAAAGCTGACAGAATGCGTCAGCGATCTGCAAAACGCCATGTCCATAAAACTGATCGAAGCCGGGGTCATCGATGTCCAGGGCGCTGTTTTCCAGCGCTGTGCGGATTTCGGCTGCGGTCGCCGTTGGATAAGCGCCCCAGAGCATGGCCGCGGCGGCAGACACGTGCGGCGTCGCTATCGATGTGCCTTCGTAAAGCCAGACGTTCCAGTCGCTATCGCCAGGGTGGCGCGTTTCCTGTTCGATGCCGTCGAGAAAGCCATCGTGATTCAAGTCTGCGTTGAGATCGCCTCCAGGAGCAGCCATGCTGATCGCCATACCGTGATCAGAGTACAGGGCCAGTTTCAGTCCCATCTCGACGGCGCTAATGCCCATGACATCGGGATGGTTGGCAGGATAGTCGATGTGCGCATTGCTATCGTCGCCAGCGGCGGCCACCAGCAGCAGACCGTCATTGACAGCGTTGTCAATAGCCTGGTCAACGACGTCACTGGAACAGGCGTCGTAATCATCTTCTCCACAATCGAAGCCCAGCGACATGTTGATGATCTTCGCGCCATGGGTTCGGGCCCATTCGATGCCCTGGGCGACGTCTGAATCGAAGCCCCTTCCATTGGCGTCCAGAACCTTGACGGGCATGATTGTGGCGTCATAGGCAAGGCCGGCGTCGCGAAAGCCATTGTTCGTGCATTCGGCGATGGCGCCTGTGACATGCGTGCCATGCCCGTCATCGTCTTGGGCCGCAGCCAGACCGGTTGTGACTGTGCCGCTGATAATTTTGACTGGATCGGCAAAACTTCGGCACGCCAAATCGGGGCCGGGCCAAACGCCGGTATCCAACACCGCCACTGTGACGCCTGAGCCTGTCCAACCGCGCTGCCAGGCTTCGGGAGCCTGCACATCCTTGAAATTCCACTGATCGGGGAAGTTTGGGTCGTCAGGTTCGTAGCCCCAACTCTGGGCGAAGATGCGATCGGGAGCGGCTTGCTGGCTGTCGGGGATGAGTTGCATGACATAATCCAGCTCGACCTTTTCGATCTGAGGCGATGCAGCCAGCCGGCGCCACGCCTGATCTGCGGTCTCGCCAGGCAGCGTTGGCGCTCTGTACCATCGTTCTATGACGGGAACAAAACCGGCTTCGGGCGTTGCATCGGGCACCAGGCGCACCAGCACATGATCGGGCGCATGGGGGCGAGCAGCGTCGATGGCTGCGCCCATTTTGGCCTGGATGTCAACGGGCGGATTGCCAGGCGCGGCGAACGCCTGCACGCCAAGTCCCGCCAATAAGAGCAGCAGGATAAGCAGCGCCCAGGCAGTGCGGTGAAGATGGGGGAATTGTTTCATTTTGACCTCCTGAAAGCAAGGAAACGGAAAAACGTGGCGAAATGCTCTACAAAGACACAACAGGATGCTTCACACCGGAACAATCTTCGCCTGAAGTGCTCTTTAGCTGAAGACGTTAAATGCTCCCAAAAGATACGGGGGGATCGACGGCAAAAATGCGTCCAGGCAATGAAAAATGCCGACCGACAGTTTTCAGTGTCATGTTGATCTCAACCCCTTTTTACCACAACCCGTTGAAAATGAGCGAATGAGATGGCCTGCCATGAGGAGCGATTCGCATGACCTCGTTTCGCAAAAGACGCAATGAAAGGGATTTCGGCGGATTTTTGCAGAAAAAGTCCTTCTTCAATCCAGAAAATCCGATTTGGCGAGGCCAATGGGCATAATAGTCGCGAACGCGACGAAGGGCGGCATCGAGTCTGGCTGCCGCCCTTCGTTATGCTGATGGTGGGGTTTGTTAGCTGCTGCCAGGAACCAGAGTGAAGTCGAATTCGCCCACATGATTGGAAAGCTGTGAGCGAACGTCTCCGCCATATCTGTCACTGACCGCGGCCTGAACATAGTAGTAGTAATTCTGGCTGGAGCTGCCAACGGCTCCTGCATCCAAATGCACGATGTCGCCCGGACTGAAGGGGCCGTCGATGGTGGTCAGTAACGTGGCGCTGGCTCCCTGATATGGTTTCGTGTCTCGATAGACGTCGTAGCGGTTGATCGTAACGGGAGCGTTGTAAATATCTTTGAGAATGTGCTGCCAGGATAATTTGGCGGTCGTCGTGTTTGTGATCTCGATATTCACCAGAGGCGGCCTGGGTTCGGTGGGCAATGATGTCAGCACGAAGGAGGTGTCCCAGGAGCCCTCTTCCTGGGTCTCGATGGGTTCGCCATTGACATAGGGATCGCCGACCCGAGGAGCGTCTGGAGTGAAGATGCGAACCGCATCATCATTCCATTCGGGCTTGCGAGTCTTCCATCCCCACAGATATTGTTGTGGGGGTTGATTGTTTTGATAGATGGCGGAGATGCTGATCCAATACACAGTCTCCTCTTCCGGATTTTGATAAAACCAGTCTTCCCTGGGTATTTCGAAGTCGTAATAGAAGCAGGTGTCGGGAGTTTGCATTGTGCCCGAGTAATAATCGCAGCCCGCATAGCGTTCGTGCAGGTCGGCGTAGTTCACTATCCATTCGTGAATGAGCTCGGCCGGATGGCTAAAAGGTTCTCCTGGAGGATTAGCCGGAACGTCCTTCCAGATGCCGATGTGGAATTGAATCGGACGATATCGGGCGGGCGGCGGCTCGTAGGGCGGGTCGTTGTCGTACCAGCCGTCGTACGAGCCCCACCAGTGGATGTCGGTGACGGGGCGGTCATCTTCACACTTCCAGTCATCGGCGATGATGGGGTAGCCTGGATTGCCATTTTCACCGTCTCCATAAACCGAAATCTCATCCCATCCCCAATAGCAGATATCGTGGGGGTCTCTTTTTTGGGGCGGTTGTTCCCACTTGGTGAATTCGATGTAGATTCGATAATCTTCCACTTCTCCTGGCGTCGAGCCCGGTCCCGTGGGAGGGGCGCCTCCGCCATCGCTGAGGCGGAAGCGGGCGTAGGTGTAGCCGCGGCTGGTGTTGGGCGGCACGGTGAAACAGAGGATGTTGCTGCCGGCCGCTAGCGGCTGGCTCGCGCCTCCCCAAAGATGTTCCGCCACTGGATCCCAGAAGCCATCTGAATTGAAGTCGATCCAGGCGTCGAGCGAGGGGTTCGCCATTGAGGCCGTATTGACCAAATTCACATTGATGCAGGCGGGCATGCCAGGTATCATTATCGATTGGAATGTGACGCCATCTTCGTCGTCTGTCCCCGTCGTGTCGTCGCCGTCGGCGTTCACCGAGGCGTTCCCTTCGGGCTCGGCATCGATGCTGGGGCCCAGCGAGAAGCCTGGGATGATGACGTGGCTGGCTCCATTGTTGGCTGCAGTCGTTGGATAGGTTGGATCGGGCGCATCGCCAAAGTCCAAATCATCCTGCGCTGCAACAATGTTCGCCAGAATCAATGCCGCAACGAGCGCCGCCACCAGTAAAATGAGGCCACTGCCTAAAATCCCCAAGGCGCGGTAACGCCTTTTGTGGAGAGGCGATGGTAACAGCAGGCGTTTCATAACTTTCCTCCGAATGTATTTGATTGCAGTAGTGGCGCGATTTGTGTGCGCCGCGCCTGACCCAAAACGTTGTATTGTGCAGTGAGAGGATGGGTGTATAGTCTTTGATCTCAGTATAGCAGAAAACCTAGGAAAGTTCAATGGTTGCGTTGTTTTTATTTTTTTCGCTATTTTTACTGTGAAAAGTTGACAATAGTTTGCAGGCGTGCTATATTCCAGTTCGATACGCCAAATCGACCAGCCATTTACCCCCCCTATGAGCACTCTCTACCACCGACTCGACGACTCCCCACGCGGACAGATCATCAAGCTGATCCAGCGCAACGGCCCCATGGGCATCAAGGATCTGCGGCAGGCCCTGGGCGTCAGCGATACAGCCATCCGCCAGCAGTTGCATTATCTCATCGCGGATGGGCTGATCGAGGCGACCAAGGCCCGGAGCACGGGTCGCGGGCGTCCGGGCAAGGTTTACGCGCTGACGGATAACGTGCGGCATCTCTTCGCCTGCGAGTGTGAAGACTTGGCCCTGGCCCTGTATGAGGAGCTGCTGCTGGAACAAGGCCCGGGGGTGGTGCAGCGCCTGCTGGACCGGGTGGGACAACGCATGGCCGAGCAGTATCGCTATCAAATGCGCGGTTTGGAGCTGCAAGAGCGGGTGCGCACCCTCTCCAGGCTGCTGGATGATCGGGGCATCATGTCCGACACCCGAGAAGTGGAGGACGCCATCATCTTGCACGAGTACAATTGCCCTTACCACGAGCTGGCCGCAGCCCATGAGGAAGTTTGCCAGATGGAGCGCAAGATGCTCTCCGACGTGCTGGACGCGGAGGTCGAGCTGGTGGATCGCATTGTGGATGGGCACCATCGTTGTTCTTTTGTGGTGAAGCGCGCTGCACCCCGACCAGCTGCTTCATCGAATTCGACATAAAATAGAGATGATCTCCGCATCAAATCAACAATATCCTATCAAGGAGACCCCAACAATTATGACCGCAACCCTTGAAATCAAAGACCTTCACGCCTCAGTTGAGGAGAAAGAGATCCTCAAAGGCGTCAATCTGACCATCCGCCAGGGGGAAGTTCATGCGCTCATGGGCCCCAACGGCTCGGGCAAGAGCACCCTGGGTTACGTCATCGCCGGGCATCCTCATTATGAGGTGACCTCGGGCGATATTCTGTTCAACGGCGAAAGTATTCTCGATCTGGAGCCCGATGAGCGGGCCAAGCTGGGCATCTTCCTGGCTTTCCAATATCCTGTGGCCGTGCCCGGCGTCAGTTTCGCCAATTTCCTGCGGGCTGCGGTCAGCAGCGTGCGCGGCTATAAGGATCGGGCCCGAGAGGAGATGGAGCGCACGGGCCAGCTCAAGGAGGTCGGCTCCGAGCTGATGCCCATGCGCGAGTTCCGCAAGGAGCTGTTCGAGAAGATGGATCGATTCAACGTGGATCGGGCCTTCGCCCGGCGCTATCTCAACGACGGCTTCAGCGGCGGCGAGAAGAAGCGAGGCGAGGTGCTGCAAATGGCCATGCTTCAGCCCAAAATCGCTATCCTAGACGAGAGCGACTCGGGCCTGGACATCGACGCGCTGCGCGTGGTGTCGGACGGCATCAACAAGCTGGTGGCCGATGGCATGGGCGCATTGCTCATCACCCATTATCAGCGCATCCTCGATTACGTGAAGCCCGACAAGGTCAGCGTGTTCTACGATGGCCGCGTGGTGCTCACCGGCGGGCCCGAGGTGGCGACGATGCTGGAGGAGAAGGGCTACGGCTGGGTGGAGGATCATCTGGCCGAGCTGGAAGAAAAGAAGAAATTGGTCAATGGCTAATTGCCAACTGTGACCGATACGGACGAAAATCTCACGCAAAGGCGCAAAAACCGCCAAGAATTCTTTGCGTCTTTTCCCCTTTGCGCCTTGGCGCCTTTGCGTGAGATCGATTTTCATAGCAGAGCGCCGAACGCACTAACAGGAGTTACCTATGGCAACCGAAGCTGATCGCAAAGCGCTGGAAGGCCTGAAAGAAGAATATGAATATGGTTGGAAGACCGAGGGCGAGTACGCGTATGTGGCCCGCAAAGGGTTGGATCATGACATCATCGATCAGATTTCCGACCACAAGGGCGAACCCGACTGGATGCGAGAGTTTCGCCACAAATCGCTGGATATTTTTCTCGCCAAGCCCATGCCCAATTGGGGCCCGGACCTGAGCGAGATCGATTTCGACGACATCTACTACTATATCAAACCCATTGATGAAGAGAGCGTGGACGACTGGGACGACGTGCCCTCCTACATCCGCGAGACCTTCGACCGGCTGGGCGTGCCCGAGGCGGAGCGCAAGTTCCTGGCCGGGTTGGGCGCGCAGTTCGAATCGGAGATGGTGTATCATTCGTTGCGGCAGGAGTGGGAGAAGCTGGGCGTGATCTTCGTGAGCATCGAAGATGGCCTGCGCGATTATCCCGAGCTGTTTCGTGAGTATTTCGCCACGCTGGTGCCTCCCACCGACAATAAATTTGCGGCGCTGAACAGCGCTGTGTGGTCGGGCGGGTCTTTCATCTATGTGCCCGCTGGCGTCAAGCTGGATATCCCTTTGCAGGGGTATTTCCGCATCAACGCCGAAGCCATGGGCCAGTTCGAGCGCACCCTGATCATCGTGGAGGAGGGCGCCAGCGTCCACTACATCGAGGGCTGCACTGCGCCCATCTACACCAAAAACAGCCTGCACACTGGCGTCATCGAGATCATCGTCAAGAAGAATGCCCGGATGCGCTACACCACCGTGCAGAACTGGTCCAACAATGTTTACAATCTGGTTACTCAGCGGGCCGTGGCCTATGAGGGCGCGACCATGGAGTGGGTGGACAGCAACCTGGGCTCTCGCATCACCATGAAGTACCCGGCGGTGATCATGCTGGGCGAGCGAGCCCACGGCGAGGTGCTGAGCATGGCCTTCGCGGGCAAGGGTCAGGTGCAGGATGCGGGCGGCAAGGTGATCCACGCCGCGCCCAACACCTCCTCCAAGATCGTGTCCAAATCCATCAGCAAGGATGGCGGGCGATCTTCCTATCGCGGCCTGCTCAAAGTGACGCCCGGCGCGCATGGCGCGAAATCGCAGGTGGTGTGCGATGCGCTGTTGCTAGACCCCGACTCCCGTTCCGACACCTATCCCTACATCGAGATTGCGGAAGATGATGTGGAGGTCGGGCATGAGGCCTCGGTGAGCAAGATCAACGAGGAGCAGCTTTTCTATTTGATGAGCCGGGGCATCAGCGAGGAAGAGGCCACGGGCATGATCGTGGGCGGCTTCATCGAGCCTCTGGTGAAAGAGCTGCCCATGGAGTATGCAGTGGAGCTCAACCGCCTGATTCAATTGCAGATGGAAGGAAGCATTGGGTAGCGTCAAGCGTGAAACGTCAAGCGTCAGAATGCTGTGGGTTTCCAATGACGTTTGACGCGTGATGTTTGCCGCCCTTTGCACAGGGAGAAAACAATGATGACGAAAACCATGATAGCAACCCCCATTTCGGTCGCGGCGGTCAAAGCCATCAGCGACCGTTACGATGAACCCGAGTGGCTGCGCCAGCGCCGCTTGGCTGCTTGGGAGACTTTCGAGGCCACGCCCTGGCCCACTTACAAGGAAGAAACCTGGCGGCGCACCCGTCTCACTGGCTTCAATCTGGCGGATTTCGGGCTGCCCGTTGAGACCCCAGAGACCTTTTCCTCCCGCGACGCCTTGCCCGAGCATTTGCAGACTGAGCTGGACAAGGTGGATAGCGCGGGCGCGCTCATCTTGCAGGATGGCGCGTTGATCTACGGCGAACTTGACGCAGATTTAGCCCGCAAGGGCGTTCGCTTCACCGATCTGCGCACGGCCCTGGCGGAGGATGAAGAGCTGGTGCGGGTGCATCTGGGCGCACTGGTCGCCACCGATGAGAACAAATTCGCGTCTCTGCACTACGCCTTGTGGCGCAACGGCGCATTTCTTTATGTGCCCCGGGGCGTGGCAGCGGAAAAGCCCTTCCAGGTTCTCGTCGTACAGGGCCCGGGCCTGGCTAATTTCCATCACAGTCTGTTCATCGGCGAGGAGAACAGCGAGGCTGTGGTCATCGAGGATTTCATGGGCTCGCAGCAGGGGATGAGCGACAGCGTGGCCGAGAGCTACGTCAAACAGGCCGCGCGGCTGCATTACCTGCGTCTGCAAAATCTGGACGAGACCGCGTGGAATTTCGCCACCCAGCGGGCCAGCGTCGCCCGAGACGGCCTCTATCGCCAGCTTCAGGCCAGTTGGGGCAGCAAGCTCAGCAAGGTCTGGATTGATCTGGAGATGGAGGAGCCGGGCGGGCATGGCGAGCTGCTGGGGCTTTATTTCCCGCAGGATCACCAGCACCTGGACCATCACACCAACCAGAATCACAAGACGCCGCGCTGCACCAGCGACCTGTTGTTCAAGGGTGCGCTGGATGATCACGCCCGGTCGGTGTATCAGGGCATGATCCGGGTGCATCATGGCGCGCAGAAGACCGATGCGTATCAGAAGAACGATAATCTCCTGCTCAGCGATCACGCCCGAGCCGATTCGGTGCCGGGCCTGGAGATCGAGGCGGATGATGTGCGCTGCACCCACGGCGCCACCAGCGCCAAAGTGCCCGAGGAATACGTCTTCTATCTGATGGCCCGCGGGCTCGACCGCAAGACGGCTCAGCGCATGATCGTGCAGGGCTTCTTCGAGGAAGTCATCAACCGCGTGCCTGTGCCGGGCGTGCGCGCCAAGCTAGAAGCGGAAATCGCGCATCGCGTCGGAATTGAGTAAAATGGATGGCGGGTAAGATATGATATTGGATATTGGATATCTGATATTGGATATTCTTGCCCGCCATCGTCCATCTGAATGGAAAATCAATGATTGATGACTAATGATCAAAGCGCAATTTCTTGTGGTCAATGCCTGACAAAGCACGTCAAACGTAAAGCGTCAAACGTCAAAGTGTGACGAAAAGGCCCTTTTTGACGTTTGACAAGGAAGTTGACATCACCTTTAATCATCAATCATTAACCATTGAGTCCCGCGAGCACCCAATATCCAATACCAATACTCAGTAACCCCATGTCCACCATTCGCGCAGATTTTCCCATTCTCGATCAGCAGGCGCACGGCAAGCCACTGGTTTATCTCGATAGCACCGCCACCTCGCAAAAACCGCGGCAGGTTATCGAGGCGTTGGCCCGCTATTACGAGCAAGATAACGCCAATGTGCATCGCGGCGTGCACACGCTGGCGGAGCGGGCCACGGCCGAGTATGAGAAGGCCCGGCTGAAGATCGCCCGTTTCATCAACGCGGCCAGTTCCAAAGAGATCGTGTTCGTGCGCAACACGACCGAGGGCATCAACCTGGTGGCCAACGCCTGGGGCCGGGCTAATCTGGGCCC
>JALXAF010000293.1 GCA_026992375.1 Anaerolineae bacterium | reverse complement strand
AGCCCCTCATCGACGCCATTCTGGTGGATGCGGTGAAACGCAAGGACAACCGGCGCCATTATCTGCGCGTGTGGCTGGAGGAAAAGGATGGACAGACCTACGCACATCTCACGGGCGATCAGGGCTCGGGCATTCTCCTTTCCATGGTGCAGGCCGATGGCCTCGCCATCATCCCCGAAGACCTGAACAGCACCCCGCCCAACTTCCCCGTCAAGGTGATGATCCTGGATTGGCCCGAAGTGGCGTAAAACAAAAAAAGAGGTGCGCCGCACTTGCGCAGTGCGACGCACCTCTTTCTGGCATCCTGGATGAAACTCGCTTACAGGCCCCAGGCGTTCCGGAAGTTCTGCCAGGTTTGCTTGACCGACCGAGCGGCTTTGGCCAGGGTGTCAGCGATGTGCAAGGCGGTGTAATTAACGCCGATGGCATCCCAATCGACCACATTCCACCACGAATCGATGTAATCGCCGCGGCGGTTCTGATAATTCAGGTAGTAGGCGTGCTCCCACACATCCAGGCCCATAATGGGAATGAAGTCCTGAGACACGGGATTATCCTGATTGGGCGTGCTGATGATGCTGAGTTCGCCCTGGGGCGTGACCACCAGCCAGGCCCAACCGCTGCCAAAGCGCCCCATCGCCGCTTTCTTGAACTCGGCCTGGAAGTCGCTGAAGTCGCCAAAAGTCGCACCCATGGCCTCGGCCAGCGCTCCAGCGGGAGCGCCGCCGCCTTTAGGACTCATAATATTCCAGAACATGGTGTGATTGGCGTGACCGCCGCCGTTGTTGCGCACAGCCGTGCGAATTTCGGCGGGCAGGGCGTCGAGATTCATCAGAAGCTCAGTCAGGCTATAATCATGGAACGCAGGATAATTCTCCAAAGCTGCGTTTAGCTTGGCTACATAGCCGCCATGATGCTTCTCGTAATGAATACCCATGGTGCGGGTGTCGATGTGGGGCTCCAAGGCGCTGTAATCGTACTTGAGCTTGGGGAGGGTGTAGGGATATCCCATATTGGCATGACTCCTAGTAATCATGTTTTGGTTGAAAGTGAGGTTGAAGAAGACGCTTGACGCTGGTGCGAGGGGAATTTGTACAACGCCAGGAAACAGTCTAGCAAGGAAGGCAATGTTTCTCAATAAGCCTGCTTACGATTTCGAAAAAGATGAAGTCGCTGGACTGCGAAACAGCGCCGGAATAAATCCAGCCTCTGATTCATCCCCCCAAACCTGATCTCGTCGTTCCTGGCTTCGACATCGTCATTTGCCACCCAGCCGACGCCATCGGCCTGGAGGGGAATTGAATAACCCACCAGATTTTGTCTTCATTGGAACCAACGATTTCAGCGCCGAGGCCATCCTTTAGGACGCCGATCTGCTGATAATCGGAGCCGGGGCCAGCGTAGATGTTAGTGTCGCTAACGGCGAGCAGTGAAGCCGCGCCAGGTTGAGACGTAGGCGACACAGCAGTGAATACGGTGGGAAGGGGCGTGATGATGGGGCGGGTTCGGCGCCGTCTCCGATCATAGAAACCAGCGTCCAGATGAGGCCAGCAATCAAGATCAGCGCGCCGATGACAATCACGGCCCTGACGCCGGCGCTGGCGCTTGCCCAAAAGCCGCCTTTTTCGCCGTTGGTAGGCGGAGGAGGATTCAATCTCAGATTCCGCCTTTGATCTTGAACGCCATGTAAACATTGATGACGCCGCCAACCAAAGCGAAAGTCCCTAGCACAAACGGCAAGGCCAGAGCAGCAGCAAAAGGATTCCAGAGCAAAAAAAGCCCCAGGAAAATGCCCAGGGCCCCCATGATGCCAGCGCCCCAACCAGCGCCTTTGAAAGCCGAAATCAGCATGACGCTCCCCATGGTAATACCCCAGACGCCCAAAACAATGACGTAAACCGTGGGAACCACCAATGAGGCCCACAGGGGACGACTGACAACCAGCAAGCCGGCGATGATGCCGAGGACGCTGAAGAAGAGCTTCCACCCCCATGCAGTCCGATCCTGAAACATATCGAACAGACCGATGATACCAGTTGCGAGCCAGTAGAGCCCCAAAGCAAAGACGGCGGAAACAAGGGTGAGGCCAGGACTTGTGAAAAAGAAAATCCCCAAGACAATAGAGAGAATGCCATAAAGGAGCACCACCCACCACTTACCGCTTGGAGCGTTCGAAGAAGCCATTGTCATTTGGTTACTCCTTTTGATGTATGAAAGAATGTACAAAAAGGCGATCGATGCGTTTCACAACATATATTGTAGATTATTTCCAGAAACAAGTCAATTCACTTCGATCTACCGACTAAACTGCTACAGACTCCGAAACCTGTCGGCAGTTTCAAATGGGATAGACGATGACAGACGAAAAGGGTTGAAAAGGGTTGACAACGCAAAAAAGCAGATGTATAATTAAAGTACTTTATAGAGTAAAGCATAAAAATTCCACACTCTTTCATCACCAAGGAGGAAAATCATGGATATCACACAACAGGAAGCTCAAAGCTCGCTGGAAACCATCGAAGCCATTCAACGGCAGACGCGCCGGGCCCTGGCGCATGGCGGCGGCCCCTTCTTCATGATCATCTGGGGCGCGGTCTGGCTCGTCGGCTATCTGGCCAGCTATTTTCTGAACGATCGGGCCGCTGGCACGGTCTGGATGGTCGCTGATGCAGCGGGCATTGCCGCCTCGTTTCTGACAGGATGGTGGATGTCCCGCCAGGTGCGGATGCCGGGCCACGACGCCCGCATCGCAATTTTCTGGCTGCTCTGGCTGGTTTACGCAGCGCTCATCGTCTGGCTGACGGAAAGCTACGCAAATCCGGATCTCACGGGCGTGCTCATCGCCGTTTTCGCCATGTTCGGCTATGTGGTCATGGGCCTGTGGCTGTGGAGGCCCCTGATCTGGGTCGGCATTGGCGTCACCATCCTGGCTTTGGCAATCTACCTACTCATCCCCGACTACGCCGACCTGGCCATGGCCATTTTGGGAGGCGGCGCCCTCATCGGCAGTGGGGTGTACATTTATCGGAACTGGAGGTGAGCCATGCCAGTGTTCGATCCCATCATCCACCAGGCGGTTCGTCTACAGATCATGGCCGCCCTGACCGCTCTGCCCGAAGACGCCCAAATAGAGTTCGTGACCCTGCGCAAGAGGTTATCCCTGAGCGACGGCAATCTCAGTGTGCATCTGCGCAAGCTGGAGGACGCCGGATATGTGCGGGTGGAGAAGGCCTTCGTGGGGCGCAAGCCCCGCACCTACGTGGCCGCCACGCCCCAGGGACGAAAAGCCTTCGATGAGCATGTGCAGGCGTTGCAGGCCATCATCCAGCGTCCGAGCGATAGCGACCCGCAAGATTAGAAAGTCGCCAGCATCATCCAGGAGAAACGTCGGGCCTCTCAAGATGCCGGAAAATCCATCCATTCTGCGTTTATGGTAATAGAGCGGTTTTGATAGCGCCGCTCGTTGCAAATCACCTGAAAATCTTCCACCGAAGACATGGGGATCACAACAGCGTCGATGTGACGCCTCCCCATGCCCCGATGACCTTTTTCAGGCGCGAACCTCATCGGCTCGACCGGATTTGGGGAGAGCGGTTCGCATCCAGCAGACCTCGGAGGACACGAGAAGCCTCCGGGGTCTGCTGCCAGCGCAAGGTGGATGACAATTCGCCCGACGACGGCGTCCGCAAGCGCTCCCCGAGATCCAGAAGAGCCGCCTCGTTTTTGCACCAACACGGAGGTGGCGGCATGAAACGGTTATCTCTTCTTCTCTTACTTGCACTCCTGATGTGGGGCGGCGCAACGTGGACGCTACACGCCTCGCCCGCGGCGCTTCCGGTCGAGCGAGGAGCGCCGCAGGCATCCATGTATTCGCCCGAGAATCACTGCCTGGAACTGCTGAAGAATGGCGACTTCGAGAGCGGCAGTCTTGCGCCCTGGAAAGGGGGCGGATCATTCGGCGTAGGCTCCGGCCGCGCCAGTCAGTACGGCGCATGGATGGGAGGGGACAACGGCGCAAAAGGAAAGCTATGGCAGAAGGTGGCCATTCCCGGCTCGGCCAATTTGGTGCGACTGACATTCTGGTGGATGGCCGAAAGCCCGCAAACACTCCATAATCAGACGCAGATGGATGTCATCGTAGAGAGCGGCAGCCACAGCCAGATTCTGCGGACGTTGACAGCGGGCGCATCCGCGGGGCGGTGGCAGCAAGAGACGCTGGACCTGAGCTCTTTTGCAGGCGGCACCGCGACTCTCGTCTTTTCCGTACGCGTCGACCGGGAAGTTCCAACCACCGTCAGGCTGGACGACATCAGTTTGCTGGCCTGCAAAGAGACGCCCGCGGGCGGCCTGTGTAGGCTCGAAGACGTCAGTCCCGGGCCGGGCAGCACGCCCGCCAGATTTGCGTCGGTGTGGGGGAAGATGCTCTCGATCTCCATCACCGGGGTGGAGGGCGTCAGCGGCCCCGCCACCAGTTGGACCACCGACGATGGCGGGATATTGGTGGAGCATCTGGCCGCGGCGGATCAGGATGGTCAGCTCATCCTCTACTATCGCACCCCTGAGCACGACTGGATGACTGTCAACATATCTGAGAAAACAGGGGCGACCATCGCCCTGGAACGCCCGGAAAGCTGGGTCTTCGACGATACGTCGGCTGTGCTGGAACGATTGGCGGCTCCGGCGGACAATGGCGATCTGTTGTTGTTCACCTGGCATTCGGGCAGCGATTGGCAGGTGGAAAATCTCACCACGCTGACGGGGAAGAAAATCATCGGCCCGGTGACGAGTTGGGACACCGAGGAGGATGGCCAGCATGTGGAGCACATCGCCGCGCGGGGTGACAACGACGAACTGCTCATCTTCTGGCGCAAGGCGGGCGGCCAATGGGCTGTCACGAACGTCTCGACAATCACCAATCAGAAGGTGGGAGACGCGCCCTTCGGCTGGGCGAAGCAAGCTTGGAATGGATGGGCCGAATATCTGGCCGCGCCCGCACCCAACGGCGATCTCATTTTCTTCTTCCGTCAAAGCGGCGCGGCCTGGCAGAAATCGAACCTGACAGCCAGCACCGGGCAAAAGGTGGCTGGCTCCGCCACGGCATGGACATCCCATCCCGCCGGCTCTTACCTGCATCTGGCTGCGCCCGCGCCCAATGACGATCTCGTGGTTTTCACTTACGACGCGATCGAAAGCGTCTGGCGCGTGGAAAATCTGACCACCATCACGGGGAAAAAGGTCATCAGCCCCGCCGTAAGCTGGGTGATTCAGGATGGCGGCGTAGAGCGGGAACGGCTGGCCGCCCGGGGCACCGGCGGTCATCTGCTAGTCTTCTCCCGCTCGACAGGCGCATCCTGGACGGTGACGGACGTGACGATCATCACCAACCGCACCATTTCGCACACGCCAACCAGTTGGACGCTCGCCCAGAGTGGAAG
>JALXAF010000292.1 GCA_026992375.1 Anaerolineae bacterium | reverse complement strand
GACGGGGTTGGGCTGGTATTCATAAGCGCCGATGTCGGGGGATGCGTCCCGGCTTAGATGCAGGAAGTCGGTGGCGGGAGCGACGTCGGCCAGGCCTGCGTCGCGGGCGGGGCTGGTCGCGGTGATGTCCATGCCGTAGTAATCGCCGGAAAGAGGCCCGGCCAGTTGCGGGTCGGCTTCGATATCGTGAGGCCCGGGCGCGTAGGCGCTGAGTTTGACGTGATCGTAGAGGCTGTAATCGCCGTCGAAGTCGAGACCGGGGCAGTTTTCGTAGTAGAAAAGGAAAGTGATATCGCCCTGCTGGAAATAGTCGTCATCGCCCTGATACAGGTTGTTTCGGCCCACGATGCGTTCGCTCCCAGTGCAGTCGCCCTCGCCATGCGGGCCCGCGCTGACAAGCCCATCCCCCTGGCCGTAGAACGTGTTGTTGGTGAGCGTGACTTGTTCGCCACCCATGAATGAGAGGGAGAGCGTGTTGCCCAGGGCGCGGCAGGGATCCACGTTGTAGGTGAAGGGTTGATCGTCGAAATAGGCGCAGTTGCCCACCAGCACGCTGTTGGTGAGGGTGACCGCGCCCGTGGTTTTGATCTGGTTCCCCGCGTTGCCCTCGGCCCGCACGTTGGTCAGGGTGACGCCGCCGCCCCCGGTGTGATAGAGCAGATCGAGGCCGTCCGACGTGTTGTGCAAAAAGGCCGAATCCTCGATGATCCAGTCGCCGCCGGTGGCGCCTGTGCCCACGCCGTCGCCATAGCCGCCCGCGGTCTGCGCCCAGCAGCCCATGGGGTCGCCGTCGGGCCAGGTCTCGCCGCAGCCGTTCCATTCCACCGTCCACAGCCGAAAGTGCAGACTGCCGCTGTTGCTATCATCCCCGTCGATGTCGCCATCCCAGCCGACCCAGCCGTTGCCAGCGATGCGCACGTTGGTCACCTGCCAATCGCGCAATCGTCCCGCCCACACGCCCGTGTGCGCCAGGCCGTGGATGTTCAGGTCTTGCAGATGGATATTGCTGGCGTCCTGGGCGTAGACGCCCGTGGGAGCCCAGTCACCGTAGGGATAGGCGTCGCGCGGACAGGCGATGTCGCCCGAATGGAATTCGACGCAGCTCGCGTGGTCGGTGATCTCCAGGCAGGCGATTTGCACATGCTGGCTGTTGGTGAGATCGAGGATGTGTTCGGCCCGCTCCGCGCCCCACAACTCGGGCGGATCCGCACAGCCGCTGTCCCAGCCCGCGCCCAGGATGCGGGTGGGATGATCCGCGTCCGGGCCTGAGGGGATGGGCGGCATGACGCATCCCCAGGGGTAGGCGGACGCGCACTGATCGCCATCGCCATCGGCTTCGGGCGCGCCGTAGCCCATGCGATAGCTGCCTGCGGCGATGATCAGCGTGTCGCCGCCCTGGATGCGGGCCGGGCCGTCGGGGGGCAGTGCACGGAAGGGGTGATCCCAGGCGCAGTCCTGATGCAAGCCGCCGCCCGGATAGGGCGCGTCGGTCAGGCCCGTGCATTGCTCGGGCGAGCCGCCATCGGGCCGGACGTAGTAGGTGGCGCTTTGGGCGGCCGCCAGGGCCGCGTCGTTGCGGGCCGCAAGCCGGACGCAAGCGCCTGGCAGCACAAGGGCAAGGATGAGGGCGGAAAGGGCAAGGCGTTTGGACATGACAACCTGTTCCGTAAGTAGGCTCTCTTACGTCATTTCGAGGGAGCGCAGCAACCGAGAAATCCCTTGCAGACGAGGAGATTCCTCCGCCCTGCGGTCGTCGGAATGACGTCACAAGGGCATTTTCATCCGTATCGGCAAGTGGCAGTGCGTAACGGCTACTTCCTAAATTCGAGGGGGATAGGCTTTGAGCCAGGCTTCCATGGCTCCATCCACTGTTCCGGCGATGTTTTCTGCGCCAGGGAAGAACCATTTATCCGGATCGTATCGCTCCTTGCTGTATTTGTAAATGGCGAATTCCCAATTTCCGATATCGTCGGTGTAGGTCAGGCGACAGATGGGCCCCACGCGACCGTAATTGTATCGATCGAGATAGAGGTGACGTCCCCGGTATCGGGTGCGATAAAAAAACGTTCGGGTTTCGGATCGGTGCTGTTGAAGGCTTCGAGCCGTTGGTCGATCTCTTTTTTGACTGCAGTGGGAATGCTTTTCCGAGTCATTTTCGGCTGGATGATAAGTGGATGGAAGTTGTTCTGGGGAAATGAGGCTCATCTTTTCGTCATTTGGGCCAACCATTCCAGGGCGCCCGGAACCATTTCCCAATCAATCCGCCCCATCAGCAGGTAGCTGGCGGCTTCGTCCTCCCCGCCAAGAAGCAGATATTCTCCTTCGATTTGTTGGGGTCTGCGTCTCAGTAAAAGAAAGTCAGGTACATGTTTGTTTCGCCTGATAGCTTCTTTTAGCCATTTTCGACTCTGTCGCGTATCGCCTCCTTTGAAAAAAGCATAGAGCGCTCGAGTGTAACCCATGTCAGGACGGGCGTCGTTCTTATTTTCATTCAGCAGCGCTTCCAGTTCTTCGAACCGACGTTCCCGGAACAGCCAGTGCGCCAGGAGATAGCGCACGCCCTGGTTGTCTCCAGGGTTCAGTTGCAGCATGGACTGAGCATGGGCGATCGCTTCATCATGGTGACCCAAGGCCCATTGCGTTTCGGCCAGCCCCATACGGGCGCGCATGTAGGGTCGCGTTTCGGTCATCAGCCAGAAATGTCCTTCGTTTTCTTCTAAAAAGGCTTTGCCCAGGGTGCGTTCTCCCGCTTCGACGCCCTTTCGATATAGATCCCGCATCTCAATGATATCCCTGGCGTCTATTTCGGCCAGGAGGACGTAGGCGTCGGCGCAATTGGGATCGATCTTCAGCGCCATTCGGGCCAAGCGCACCGCCTCGCTGCCGCCGACTTCCCAGGCGTCGAAGACCAGTTCCTGGGCGCGTTCCTGGTCGGTCTGGGGTTCGAAATGAGGAATGGAGTCCGGTTCTGTCAATTGGGCCATGTAAGCGTTAATCTCATCGATGCTTTTGAAATCCTGGCTTTCGATCAGTTTTTGCAGATCGCGCAATGTTCGCTCTCCGGCTAAGGGGTTGGCGAGTGGATGCGGAGTCGCACTTTTACGGGACCTTTTCTTTTTGCGTCGTGTTTTTCGGCTCATGGATGATAACTCTTGTTGGATGAATGTTGGAACGAAGATGGCGACGTCATTATATCATTAGGATTTGGGAAATGAGTAACCGGTGTAGATCGGTTCTCCACGCGACTGCCCACAGGCTGAGGCCGTAATCTCATCAACTCTACTCTTCGCTGGACGAGGCCCGATGAATGCGTTAAACTATTCCCACACAAATCCCGTCTCAATCCTCCAGGAGTCGCCTTATGCGCAGCCGTGCCTTCTTTTCCATGTTCTTGCTCTTTGCCCTGCTGTGGATAGCGCCTGCCATTCACAGCGCCTCGCCCGTGCAGCCGAATGATGCCGACAACGACAACGTCATTACCTACAGCCTGGACAACAACCGCGTTTACCGTGTCGCCGCCCGGCCCAACGCCACGCCCGAGGATGTCAGTGCCAATCTGGATGCACTCTCGGCGGGTGCGGAAGACCATTTGCTCAACGTCTCGCCCAACGGCCAGTGGCTGGTGCTGGAGACGGATCGCTTTGGCTGTTCGGGTTGGCCTTGTCTGGCCGTGGTCAAGGCAGATTTTTCGTCGGGCGGGGCGGTGTCCATCGGCGGCCAGACCGTTCATCCCGAAGGTAGCATCAGCGCTGTCTCCAACAACGGTGATCTGGTGGTGTACGCAACGCAGGATGGCCCGCACGCCACCGACCTCTACGCCAGCGTGCGCACGAATGGTGTTTGGGGCGCGGCTACACTGCTCACCGGGTCCTCCACCTACAACTGGCACAGCATGCCCGCACTCTCGGTCGACGCCAGCACTGTGCTCTTCGATTGCGACAGCGACCAGAGCAACGTGGGCGAGGCCGTCTGCGAGGTGCACACCGATGGCACGGGTTTTCGCGTCGTGCTCACGCCGGCCGATGGCCCCGGCCCGCAATACAATCCCCTGCACAGCCCCGATTACGCGTCCGACGGCAGTATCGCCTTCGAAGGGGATTGGGATGGCGAGACCGTGTGGCGCTTGCCCGCGGGCGTGACCACGCCCGTGAAGGTGGGCGGCCACAACAACGACAACTCCCCCTGCGTCCTGCCCGACGGCAGCATCGCCAGCTTGTGGATGGATCGCCCGGGCGGGCCCTCCACCCATGAGTTGAAGGTGATGCGGGCTGACGGCAGCAGCTATTTCATGGTGCTGACGGGCGTGGATATATATGACGTGGGCATTGGCTGCGGCGGGCTTTCTACACAGCCCCTCTATCTCCCGGTCATCATCTCGGCTCAGCCAGCCAACACCGTGCGTCTGAGCTGGACCAACGACGCCAGTTACAGCCGCTACGACATTTGGCGGAATACAGCGCCCTACTTCACCCCTGGCGCCGTTCCCTACGTCGTCGTGACGCCGCCGCCCAACTATTTCGATGATGCGGGCGCTCTGGGCGATCCAGCCGCCAACTATTTCTATCTGGTGGAAGGACAGCTAGTCCCCGGCGGCTCCCTTTTCTCCCGTCGCCTGGGCGAATTTGATTTCGCACTCAGGCCAGGCGAGTGAGAGTTGTCGGTTTACTGATTGAATAACAAATTCAACTCGCAACGCTCTGATCGGCATCCAAAACAATGCCCAACGCTCGTAAGCGTGCGGTTTTCAGCCTGACGGGAATACTTTCGGGCACTTTTGCATCATCCCCAATATCTTTGACGTCAAAAGTTTGCCTTCACTGAAAAAGGTCATCTGGGTGCGTCCCAAATGAGGTGAGAGAAGCGCTACGCTCGGATAGTGCAATTTTGTTTCTGTAAAATACTCTCTTCCATCCATGTCGAGAGTTTGGAGGCTTTCTGTTCATATTTCTGGACAGCCAGCGCCAGCAGTCGGTCCGCTTCTCGCGGCACATAAGCTTGCGCATTTATTGAAGATGAAACTGACAACGCTGCCAGGGACGCTGCTAAAAACGGCCATTCGGGCCTGTTTCATTCCCGAATGCGCATCACTGATGATCAGTTCGACGCCATGCAATCCCCGTTTGCTTCCTTCACCGCTGGGAAGGGAGATATGGGGGACTGATGGCGCCATCCCGAAGGCGGGCCTGCGTCCGCCGACTTGATTTTCTACTCATTTGAATACCCCCGTTCTGTTTTTTTGGTGCGATGCGTTTGACGCCCGAGGCTGGAGATGCTACTATCTGTCAAGGTTCGACATGATTCAGATCGCCCATCGCCGGACTGAACACTGATTACCGAAATGACCGACGCCCTCTATCTGCGCTATCGCCCCCAGACCTTCGAAGATGTGGTCGGGCAGAAACACGTGGCCGAAACCCTGCGCAACGCCCTGCGCCAGGATCG
>JALXAF010000291.1 GCA_026992375.1 Anaerolineae bacterium | reverse complement strand
GGCAAGACGCAGGACTTCACCGCCGAGATGACTTCCACCTACACGCCGCCCGAGCCGCTGCCCACGCCCGTCACTGTGGAATTGCCTCTGACCAGCGACACCTGGCTGAGCGGCGGTCATCCCACCGCCAACCACATGTGGGATCACAAACTGGTTGTGCGTCCCACCGGGCTGGATAACGTGTTGCTCACCTTCGACCGCAGCGCTCTGCCTGCCGGCGTCGAGATCCTGAATGCGGAGCTGACTGTGAACGCCACCTATGAGACAGGCGCTTTGGGCAAGCGACTGATGGTGATGAACGTGGATCCCTTCGATGCTGCAACGGCGACTTACGCGGATGGTTTGAATTTCTACAACCCCGGCCCAGCCGCAGATGTGGCGATGGGTCCCATGATGCTGGACGCGACAGATCAGGTGATGGCCTGGGACGCGGCCAATAGCCCAGGCAATCCGCAGCTTGCTATCGCCGCGGATGGGCCGCTGGGACGCGTTGTCTTCGATAGCCTTGAAACGGCGAACGCTGACCCCAATGCGATGGCTCCCAAGCTGATGGTGACGTATCGTCCCGCCCACTAAGCGATAAGCCGATGCACTGATCTCTGGTGCATCTCTCAGGACAGGGCCCGGACGTTTCGTTCCGGGCTCTGTCGCGTTTGAATCCCGCCTATGCTTCTTCTTCCCCTGCTTCCATCATCTCGATGCGCTCGGTGAGCGCGTCCATGTCCTCGTCCTCCAGGGGGGGCAGCTCTTCCAGGCTGCTGATGCCGAAGTAGTTGAGGAAGTCGGGGGTGGTGCCAAAGAGCACGGGCCGCCCGGCTGTTTCCATCCGCCCGACTTCTTGCACCAGGCCCCGATGCAGCAGGGTGCGGATGACGCCATCGCTGCTGACGCCGCGAATCGCCTCGATCTGCGGTCGGGTGACGGGTTGGCGATAGGCAATGATGGCCAGGGTCTCCATAGCCGCCCGCGAGAGTTTAGTGGTCAGGTCCAGGCCCAGATAGACCTCGATGACGTCTGCGGCTTCGGGCATGGTCACCAGTTGCACTGTGTCGTGATGTCGTTGCAGGCGGATGCCCCGCTCCTGCAAAGTTTCGGCCAGCATGAGCAGGGCCAGCTCGACATCCTCGGCCGAGCAATCCAGAGCCGAGGCCAGGCGTTCGATGGGCGCGGGCTCGCCAGCGACGAAAAGCAGGCTTTCCAGGAATTTGGCGAGTTGCGCGTAGTCAGTGCCTATGGCTACGTCTTCCGCCTCGGGCGTCTCTGCGGCCATCGTTTCGACCTGTTCCGAAGGCTGCTCGGCTGGCTGGCTGGCGGAGGGGTGCGGTTCGTCGGGCGTTTGCTGTGGGGCGTTGGGGGCGTCGGCGTGGGACATGGTGGAAAATGGGAGATTACATCTCGGCGGGGTAGGGGGCGTGGCGCAGGTTGACGTTGAGTTTGCCCAGTTTCAGGCCCATGTCTTGTTCGATGATCTCCCGGGTGACCAGCATGATCTCTTCGGTTTTCATGGGCAGGTCGATCTCGGGCGAGGTTTCGACATCCAGTTTGATGTTGACGGTGTCGCCCCGAGGCTCGACCATGGGGAATACGGAGATGACGTCGGCCAGTTGGTCAAGATGCCAGGCCAGGCGTCTGGCGATGCTGTCGGCGGTGACGCGGATTTCGCCGTGTTCGGTGCGCATGGAGACTGCGGGCTCTTTCTTTTTGCGCGGGAGTTCGGCGATCATAAGGGGGATGACGATGAGGATGGCGATGGCGGCCAGGGCCGCTCTGCCCAGGTTGAGGAGAAGGGGCGCGGTCATCTGCTGTTGGCGGGCCCATTGGGTGAGATGCCCGATTTGGGTTTGCAGCCAGGACAGGGCCTCGAAGGGGACTGCGGCCAGAATGATGAGGATCAGAAAGGCGATGAGAAATATGAGGAATCCGATGATGCGATTGAGGGCGTTCATGTGTTTTTCCTGGGGGAGTTGGATGTGAGGATGGTGTTGGATGAATGGTACAGGATCGAGGGGAGGGTGTCAATCTTTGCGGGCGGGCAGAAGCCAGAGGATGGCCAGGCCCGCCAGGGTGAGGAGGCTGAGGAGTGCGCCCAGGCGCAGGCTGCGGGGCTGGAAGGTGATGATGAGGTCGTGTTCGCCCGCGGGCAGGCTGACGCCCCGCAGGAAGATGTCGGCGGGGAAGATGGGCAGCTCGCGGCGTTTGTCGGCGTCCGGGTCCAGAACGGCGCGCCAGCCAGGGTGCCATCCTTCGGCGACGATGAGCAGTGCATCGCCGTCGGCCCGGTAGTGGAGGTGAAGGCGCTCCGGCCGACGTTCGAGAATTTGTAGCCGGGGGGAGCTCAGGGGGATGCCTTGCGGAGCGAGAACGGCGCTGGATTCTTCTAAAACAGCGACGTGAGCCGGGTCGAAGTCGGGGGCCTGCATGACGGTGACGGCTTCGTCGAGATTTGCCACGGTGTGTATTTTGTCGACGGTGAAGAGCCGGGGCAGGGCTGCGTCGTTGCGATAGATTTTGACGTCGCCCGAGTGGATGCGCCGCCAGGGGTCTCGGGTGACGATGGGGGTGGCGTGGGAACCGCTGGCGCGGTCGTAGATGGCTATGCCGCGAATGAACAGGGGGGCGTCGTTTCGCAGGAGGTGGAAGGTGATGGTTTTGATGCGGCGTTGGGAGAGGCTGGCGGGCAGGGCCTTAGCGGGGATGTCTAGTTCGGCGATGATGTCCTGGCCTGGGGCGTGGTAGGGCCAGCGCACCGCGGGAAGGTCGTTCTTTTTGGGGGGGCGGGATTCGTCTGCTCCGACCGCTGTTTCGATGCCCGCGCGGATGGGGAGGGTGACGATCGAGTTGTCATAAAATGTTGTGGTGATTGTGGCGACCGGTTCACCCTGGGGGAGGGAGGCGGCTTGGGGGCTGAGATGGCTGATCAGGCCCACGCCGCTGGCGGGGAATTGGGGGGCGTCGGTTATGGTGAGGTCGGGCTGGGCCGCGGTGAGCCAGGCGCCGAAGGCCAGGTCGTAGTAGATGTCGTCATGCCATGCGTCGAAGTTTTTGTCGGCGATGACGTAGCAGACGTTGAAGGGAGCCAGCAGCCGGGCGGAGGGGATGGCGTGTAGTTGTTCGCGCAGTCTGCCATCGGCTACGATGTTTTCGGGCGGCAGGAAGAGGGCCATGGCTTTGACGAAGCGGGCGGTGGGCAGGACGCCGCCGCCAAAGCCATCCAGCGAGGGGATGTGGAGGATAACGCCCAGGTTGGGGGCGATGACTTCTTTGGCTTTGGTGGCGTTGATCAGGTCGGTCAGGGCTTTTTCGTCGAGGTAAGGGGCGTAGATGCGCTGCAGGTCGTGCAGGTCGCCTGGATCCCAGGTGGTTGTGCTGAGGCTGACGGTGCGGCAGGCGCTGCCGCGGGGCCCGGGGCCGAGTTCGGCGGCGATGCGAGCGGGAGCGGTGCGCCATGATTGCAGGGCCTGGGGCGCGGTGGGGTGCTGGATGGGCAGTGCGTAGCTGGCGAAGTAGAGTTCTAGGAAGAGGATAAGGGGGATAAGGCGGCGGAGGCTGGGGATCGGGCGTTTGGGCCACAGGATGAGGGCGAAGGGGGCCGCGGCCGCAGCCCAGCCCAGGGTTGTGATCAGGTTGGGGCGCGTGAGCAGGGCCAGTCCGCCCAGGGCGATGGCTCCGGCGATGATCCATTTTTTTTCTTTTTCCCCTTCCGCTTTCCCTTCCGCCCGTTGTTTTAGCTCCTGGGCTCCCAGCGCGGCCAGCAGTGCGATGCCCAGGATGGCGGCTGGCAGAAATCGGGCGGGGACGCGGAAGAGGTTCCAGCCGGGGATGAGGCGGTAGAAGAGGTATTCCAGGGGATCGTAAGCTCCGAAGGCCAGCAGGAGGCCAGCCAGGGTGAGGAAGACGCCCAGGAATCGCAGGCGGCGGTTGGGGTGTCGCAGGCCCAGCAGGGCGAGGATCAGGCCCGCCACGCCCGCGTAGGCCATCCATTCGCCGTAAGCGTCGGTGCCCAGGGCCATGCCCAGGTCTCGGGCGTAGTGGGGGAGCAGGGTGAAGCCCAGTCGCCAGGGGGGCAGGCTCAGGGCCGCGTGTTCTCGAAAGGCCAGTCCTCCCTGGCGGTAGGAAAGTTGTGAGAGTTCGAGGGTGGGCAGCAGTTGCACGGCTGCGACCAGGCCCGCCAGCAGCAGCGTGGCCAGGGCTACGGGCCAGGCGTCGGCGAGGCTGCGGGCGAGGTGACGGAGGCGCAGGCTGTGGAGGCCGCGGTTGCGCCAGAGGATGTCGCCCAGAATCCATAACCCGAAGATGACGGCGGCGTTGTAGAAGGATTGGGTGTGTCCGGCCAGGAAGGCCATGGCCCAGAACAGGGTCATGGTTATTCCCCAGCGCCGCGTCGCTTGATCCCAGCGAGGCCATTGTCCCGGCCGCGGGCGTTTTTCCCACAGCAGGATGGCGGCCAGGAGCCAGGGGTAGGCGCTGATCTGGTTGGGATGCAGGAGCAGGCCCGTCACCCAGCCGTTGAGGGAGAGGAGCAGGGCTGCGATGAGGGAGGGCAGGGCGGCTTGCGTCGCTTCAGTTGTTCCCAGCAGTTTTTTGATCAAGAAGTATCCGAAAACGCCGGCCAGCCATGCGTGCAGCGCTGCGGTGATGAGAATCCCTTTTCCGGCGCTGAAGAGGATCATGGGCCAGCGCAGGGGGTAGAAGACTTGCGTCTGGGGATTGGCCTGGAAGGGCGCGCCTGCGAAGATGTAGTCGTTCCACAGGGGAAGATGTCCGGCTCGCAGCGCCTGGTTGAGTTGATCCCAGTAGGGGGCGAAGTAGGCGAGGAAGTCGCCGCTGGCCGGGATGAGGGGCGTGAACAGGACGCGGGCGTAGACGGCCAGCACCGCGAGGGTGAGGGCGGCCAGGGCCAGCAGGTTGGCTGTGCGGAGGCGGCGGGACTTGGGGGTAATAGACATTGAGGAAATAACTTATGGCGAGGCGGACTCTCAGCTTTCCGCTCAAACATGCCCGAATCAATGATTAATGAGTGATGATTAAAGTGCAAACTGCGCTGATTCCACCTTTGATCATTGTTCATTAGTCATTGATCGTTGCCAGCAACAGCATGATGCCGAACAGGAACAATAATTTTCTTGTTTCCGATAGCGTCTATTATACGGTCAGGGCCGAGTCTTGCCCAAAAGACGCGGCGCGCCGCCCTCCGATCTCAAGTCCGAATTTCCAAATCCGGGTTCTTTTGGATTTCAGGGGGTGAGATGCCGGGCGGATTGCGAATCCACCCTGAGAGCTTTCTGCATCCAGCCGGATGCGCAATCCGGCGGGTCTGGTAAAGCCAATGCCCCCTGAAATCCTGTTGAGCCCAAATCCGCACAATCCGAAATTCGCAGTAACTACCAAGGTAGGCCTGCTGAGCCAACGTTCAAGACAGCGTTCGTCAGTTTTGCAGCCTTGGCCGCTGGACCTGGCCC
>JALXAF010000290.1 GCA_026992375.1 Anaerolineae bacterium | reverse complement strand
TTGATTCAATCACTCACTTCCAACGCATCCTTTCGCCCATGTCATCCCCTAACGACGCTTCCATCCATGACGCAGCCCGCATCGCTCGGGCCATTAGTCACCCCGTTCGCTTGCAGATTCTCAACGAGCTGCGGGAGGATGGCGCGTATGTGATGCACCTCACCACGGTGCTGGGCAGGCCGCAAGCCAACATCTCTCAGCACCTGATGGTGTTGCGCGAGGCGGGCCTGGTGCGGGCCATCCGCGACGGCATGACCGTGCTGTACGAGGTGACGGACCCCCAGGTTCTGTCCGTGGTGGATCAGCTCCTCGCACTGGCGCGCCAACGCGCCGGCAGACGCGAGTTGGCCTCAGGCGAAGCCGATGGGGAGCAAGGGGGCGGGCGACGCCGTCGTCGTCGGGGCAAATGCCGTTGCCCGCGATGCAGTCAGAAGGCCCGCCCCGGTCGGCATGATCGAGGATAAAATTTTTTTACCCAAGGTTATTCGAATAATCGAATACATCACTTCTCACAAACAGGAGGTTACACCTGAACATGTATCGCAAACGCTATTACAACAATGCAGAACGAGGCCGCGGTCGTCGCGGGCGCGGCGGACGCGGGCGCTGGGGCGGTCCGGGCGGCTGGACTCAAGGCCCACGCGGGGGCTACGGCCCCTGGCAAATCTACGAAGACGCTCCGACCGACTTTGGACCTCCCCCCTGGGCTCCCCGATGGGGCCAGTGGGGGGAAGCGCCCGACGTTCCCGAAACCGAAAACGCTTCCTATGGCCCGCCTCCTTGGGGCATGGGCCGCTGGATGTGGGACGAAGCCGACATCAACGTCGCAGACCGCCGGACGTGGCTGGAAGCGCGCAAAGCCCGACTGATGGCCTGGAAACAGCATCTCGAAACCCGGCTGACCGAAACCGAGGTCGAACTGGAAAAGCTGAAGCAATCAGAAGCTGAAGAAACCGCGGAATAACGGCGGCTGACGTTCGCCATTGGCAAGAGGTGCGATGCACGAGCGAAGTGCGTCGTACCTTTTATTTTTTCGTTGTCGCGGTCTGCACCCACACCGGCAGATGATCGCTGGCGTCTGAATCGACGACGCCCGTCGCGACCGCCTTCAGGCCCCGGGCGAAGATGTAATCCATAATCACGCCGACGCCCCCTCCCTGCACCGTGGATCCGGCGTCTTCCGTCAGCCAGGCAAACCCCGCATCGGTCATCATTTGCAACAGCACATCCCGCTCGAAGGGGGTGACGGTGTTGAAATCGCCGCCTATCGCCACCAGGCGGGCCTCGTCGGGAACATCATCGCGCAGCGCTTGCACCTGATCCATCCGTTGTTTGGGAGACATGAGCGCGGTCTCGCCATGAACGCAATACGCGAGGACAGGAGCGTCGGGCGTCTGCACCCAGGCCCGCACCGCGATGCGAATCTGGCCATTACGCGGACTTTTGTGAGGCAGAATGATCTTAACGTCATCGCTCAGCGGCCAGGGACTGAGGATGGACTCGCCAAAATCCCGACCCGTGTTGGGATGCACCGAGGCCGGATAATACACGTAATTCAGCTCCAACGCCCGAGCTATCGCCTCGACGCCCTTCACATCCATCTCCTGCAGCAAAATGATATCCGCCTGTTGCAACGCGGGCGAGGCGTTGAAGGTCTCGATAGCTCCGTCGATATCCCGGGCGTACTTGATATTCCAGGTGACGATTTTGGGAGAGCCGGAATAAGCCAGCGCAGCCCCCGCGTACGAGCCGGCATATCTCGGCCCGTCTGGAGCCAAATAATTGGGCGCGCCGACACAGGCCGCCAGCAGGGCCAGTAGCGCTGGAAACAGCGCCAGGAGTAACATTCTGCGTACGCGCATCACGCCCATCTAAAAAACAAAGGGGGTGTCCAAAATGAGTTGAGAACCAAATTGGCGGGCGCTGGCCCGCCTTTGGGACGACGCCATCAACCTTACCATATCTCCTACCCCGCCCGTCTCAGAGCGGGGAAGGAAGCAAAGGAGGGTACCTGTCCCCAAGAGACTGAATTCCATTCGGCCAGCGCCCGCCGCCAGCCCAAAGCGTCGACTAAAGTCGTTCTATTGAGCCTTACGAGCTGAAGAGCGACCTGCGTCGTCCAGCCTTCCGACCGAAATTGGACGCACTAAAAACAAAAAGCCCGACGAGAAGACTCGCAGGGCTTTGTTGAGTAGTCAGGGCGGAGTTAATCACGCGCTATTTCTTGCCAGGCGACTTGACGCCTAGCGATCGCCTTCGGCGATCTCAAGCGTGCGCCGAATGATCTCGTCCTCTTCGTCGTCGTACCAGACTTTCTTTTTGCGCTTCTTTTCTTTGCGCTTGCCTTTCTTTTCCTGCGCCTTCAGCATAGCTAGTTCGAAGGGAGAAATCACCTCCATTTCGTCCTCTTCTTCCATCATATCGATATCATCTGCAACGTCTTCTTCCTCCGGCGCTTCGGCTTCGGGTTCGGGCAACAGATTCTTCATGGAAAGATCAATCTGTCCGCGACGGCGGTTGACCTTCAGCACCTCAACCTGAACCTCCTGGCCTTCCTGCACCACGTCGCTGGGATGTTTGACATAGCCGTGGGCCATCTCCTTGACATGAACCATGCCTTCATAGCCGATGCCGATATCCACGAAGGCGCCGTAATTGGTGACGCGGGTCACCGTGCCGGTCAGCACCTCACCCACTTCGAGATCGCGGATGGTGCGAGTGCCGGGAGCGAGAAGGGTGAGGCTGATGCGATTGTGCTCTTTGTCAAGAGCCTTGATCCAGGCGGTAATCTCATCCCCCACGTTCAAGACGTCTTTGGGAGATTTCACCCGGCGCTGACTCATCTCAGAGACATGCACCAGGGCATCGGTGCCAACGCCGATATCGACGAATGCGCCAAAATCGGTGAGGCGTTTGACCCGGCCCTGAATCTGCTGTCCAACGGCCAGCTTGCGCACAATGCGCTTTTTGGGCAAGACCTTGATTTTTGGGTCTTTGGGAGTGGCGTTTTTTTGCTTCGACACGTGATTAACTCCTTCGTAGTTTTTCCTATATCGTTCTTTGTCTATCGGAGACTTCGTTATCGCACAGCTCGATTGCACGCGCAAAGTCCCGCAATAGGCTATTGGCAAGCACTAATCCTATAACTTTCACCCCAGTTCTGTCAAGCTTTGATGGCTGCATGGCGCGGCATTTTCAGATTTCAACCCATTCACCCTCCGACCGAATGTAAAAGAGACTGAGCTTTTCTTTGCCTATTTTTCTTTGCGACTCAGCGTCTTTAAGCGGGGCATTTTCTTGCCAGCGGCCAAGATTCTGTTGATAAGGCAGCGCTGCCAATGCTGGTCGATCTTTCGCAAACTGATGGGTGAACATCGACTATCGCCCTGTGCTAAAGTCGGGCGACATGATATGATTAGCCACCAGTCCATCCATACTTCAGGGAGAAAATAATGTCTGAATTGATTTTTGCGCCTGTTCCCCAGCATCTGGCTTACACCGATGCGTCTTTCACGCTCACGCCCGGCGTGCTGGCCATCAACGCGCCGACCGCACATGAGTTATTCTTCACCGCCCGTCAGCTCCGGCAGAGCGTCCAGGAGGCTGCGGGCGTGAAGCTTGACATCGTGGCCGGGAATCCCGCGCCCGATCAGACCCGCATCGCCCTCAACATCGCGGTCAACGCCAGCCGTCATCCCCAGGGCTATGAACTGACCATCGACGATTCGGGGATCAACATCGTGGCCAGCACGCCGGCAGGGATTTTCTACGGCGTGCAGACTTTGCGCCAGGCGTTGATGCAGGCTGGCGCGGAGCTGCCGGGCCTGCGCATCACCGATTGGCCCGATTTTCCCAATCGCGGCGTCATGCTGGATATCAGCCGGGATCGGGTGCCCACAATGGAGACCCTGCACGGCCTCATCGACATGTTAGCCGGTCTCAAGATCAACCAGTTCCAGCTCTACACCGAGCACACTTTCGCTTATCGAAATCATAAGGTGGTGTGGGAGAAAGCCTCGCCCATGACGGCCGAGGAAATCATGGCCCTGGACGCGTATTGCCAGGAGCGTTTCATCGAGCTTGTGCCCAATCAAAACACCTTTGGCCACATGGGGCGCTGGCTCAAGCACGAGCCTTACGCACATCTGGCCGAGACCCAGGGAGAATGGATCACGCCCTGGGGCGACACCCGCCGCCAGCCCTTCACCATCGCCCCTACCGATGAAAGTCTGGCCCTGGTGCGGGAGCTGCTGAACGAACTGCTGCCCCATTTCCGCAGTCGCCAGATCAACGTGGATGCGGACGAGACTTTCGATCTGGGCCAGGGACAGAGCAAGGAACGGGTGGAGAAGGAAGGCGTGGGCCGGGTGTATCTCGATTTCCTCCTGAAAATCTACCGTGAGGTGAAGGCCCGAGGGAGCACCATGCAGTTCTGGGGCGACATCATCATGCAGCATCCCGAGCTGGTTCCCGAACTGCCCCGCGACGCCATCGCCCTGGAGTGGGGGTACGAGGCGGGCCACGCCTTCGACGAGCATGGCGCTATCTTCGCCCGATCCGGCATCCCTTTCTACGTCTGCCCCGGCACATCCAGTTGGCGCACCCTGGCCGGACGCACCGACAACGCCCTGGGCAATCTGCGCAACGCGGCGGAGAACGGGCTCAAGCATGGCGCTATCGGCTACCTCAACACCGATTGGGGCGATGAAGGCCACATGCAGCCCCTGCCTGTGAGCTATCTGGGCTATCTGGCAGGCGCAGCCGAATCGTGGAGCCACGAGGCTAGTGTGAATCTCGACATCTCAGCGGCTCTGGACGCGTTCATCTTCCGCGACGAGGCGGGCGTCATGGGCAAGCTGGCCTACGACCTGGGCAACGCCTATCAACTCCTGGACCCCAACAGCTTCAACAGCAGCCTTTTCTTCAACGCCCTGGTGATGAGTTCGGAGAGGCTGTACAAATCGGGCGTGGGCCCGGGCGAAGGATTCAGTCGTAAGCAATGCAACCAGGTGTTGGCCGACATCGGCGAGATCGTGGAGCCCCTGTCTCGGGCCAAGATGCAGCGCCCGGACGCGGCGCTCATCCAGCAGGAGTTCAGTTGGGTGGCGGGCATGTTGTGGCACGCGTGCCGCCGCATCGTCTGGCTGAACAGCATTCACGCGGGCCAGGAGGACGTGGCGCTGCGCCAAACCCTGGCCGAGGAGATCGACGGCCTCATCGACGCTTACCGCGAACTATGGCACGCGCGCAGCCGCCCCGGCGGCTTCGAAGACAGCGTGGCCCGGCTGGAGCGCTTGCGCCAGGAATACGCGTAACGCCCGGCGATGAAGTCGCCTACAGGTGCGACGCACTTACCACTGTTTCAAGTGCGTCGCACCTTGCCTCTTTTTTTCTTTTCTTTGCGGCTTTGCGTGAGACATTTTCTTCCCCAGTGGAGACCAGAATTCCTACTCCCTCTCCTCCCAG
>JALXAF010000289.1:4346-5501 GCA_026992375.1 Anaerolineae bacterium | reverse complement strand
TATTGGCGACCTGATCGTTGATGGGCGTGCCCAGGAAGATGATGCGCTCCTTGAGCAGCAGCGAGTAGATGTCCATGGCCCGTTCGCCACGGCCCGTCTGCTCGATGACCATCGGGATCAGGGATTGTGGGGGGATTGGTTTGTAGTCGCTCATAGATTCCTTAGTGTTTGGTTCAGATTTCAACTGGCGATTGGTCATTGACAATTCGCGATTGACAATTACTCAGATGCGTCGTCGGCCTCTTCGGTTTCTTCAGCCTCGTCACTTTCATCGGCTTCTGGCTCAGAAGCAGCTTCTTCTTCAGCTTCGACGACCACTTCTTCCTCCTCGACGACTTCTTCGCTGGCTTCCTCATCCTCGGCTTCGGTCTCGGCATCCTCTTCCGGCTCCTCGGGCGCTTCCTCCACCGGGTGCTGGCCCGGCTCGGGCACGTCCTCGCCCCTGGCGATGGCGCTCAGCAGCTTGTGTGCCTTGCGCCGCAGCACCAGCATCTTGATGTAAAGCTGATAATACACATCTTCCTTCAGCCGCTCGATCAGCCGCTTCTCGTCTTTCTCATCAAGGCCCGCGCCGCGGATATACGCCTCGACTTCGTAATCGCTGGCGTCCAGCTTCTCTTTTGCGATAACCTCGTCCAGCACAAGCTCTTCTTCCAGACGATTTTTAGCTTCGGGCCTCAGCTCCTCGCGATACTCCTCGCGGCTCTTGCCTTGTAGCTTCAGCAGCTCGTCGGTGGATTCAAAGCCGTAGGATTTGTAAATGTCCTCGCGCTCCGCCTCCAGGCGCTCCACTTCGTTATCAAGCGTGGCCGGAGCGTATTTGATGGTCGCCTGCTCCTTGATGGCTTCCCATAGCTTCTTCTGGAATTCCTGCTCCTTCTCCGATTCCAGATGGGCGCGGACGCCTTCCTCCAGCGCCTCTTTGAATTCCTCCACCGTTGCATTGTCGGTGTTCTCTGCGATGAATTCGTCGGTCAGCTCGGGCCGCTCCTCGGCTTTGATGGCCTTGACCTCCACCTCGAATTCGCCTTCCTTGCCCGCCCATTTCGAAACAGCGTCATCGGGGAAGGTCAGGGTGAAGGTTTTCTTCTCGCCCAGTTCCATGCCCACGATGTTGGCGTCGAACTCGGGCGACATGGTGTACTCGGTTTCGCT
>JALXAF010000289.1:0-4336 GCA_026992375.1 Anaerolineae bacterium | reverse complement strand
CCACCGTCAGTTTGATGCCCAGAGTGACCAAATCGCCATACTGCACGGGGCGATCCTCCACCGGAGCCCAAACCTTGTTTTGATCCAACAGATTCGCGATCTCCTCATCCACCAGCTTCAGCACTTTGGCCTCGTCCACCTCTTCGACCGGGACGCGCAAAGAGCGATAATCGCCCAGGTCCACTTCGGGCTTCAGGGGGGCCACGAATTCATAAGTCAGGGGCTCCAGAGTGATGTCTTTCAGCGCAGCGCCGCCGGAGACCTCATCTTTCACCGTCTCGATAGCGGCCTGATGCGCCTCATCGATCAGGGCCTCCGCCACCTCTTGCAAGATGTACTCGCGGCCCAGGCGGGCGATGACGATGTTGATGGGCGCTTTGCCGGGGCGAAAACCGGGGATGCGCACCTTTCGGCCCAGTTTTTTGGCCGTGGCCCGCACTTCCTTCTCGACCCGCTCGGGCGCCACTTCGGCGGTAAGCAAAATTTCGTGAGAATCTTCCAGAATTTGTTTGGTGATGTTGAAATCAGACATGGGATAAAGCCTTTTTATTTTGAGAATTTGCAACTGCTAACGTAGCCAACATTTGAACCACAAAGCCCACAAAGGCGCCGAAGAACACAAAGTGTATCTGAAGGTTTTATTCTTTGTGTCTTTGTGTGTGTCTTGTGTTCTTCGTGGTTTTTGACTCGTAATGAGCCAAGACACCTGAGCAGTTACGAGATTTTGATGTTTGTTTTCGGGTTGGGAGATGTTTTCTGCGCGGTGAAGGAGCGTTCATTCCTGTTTCATGTCGAAAAAGATGATTTTTTCTCTCCGCCGGAACGAAATGCCATTATAACCGCTGAATGTCAAGCGTTTGACATTTTATTGTAGCACAACACGTCCCAAAATAATGAAAGTGGCTGCGATGAAATCCCTCTGCAAGCGGGGAGATTTCTCTCCCCTGCGGTCGTCGGAATAACGTGACAAGAAAATGAGGCGCTCAGGCGTTCCCCTTTTTGTTTGCGATGACGTGTCCCGCATCTCTCAGCGCCGATATCGCCCGGGCCAACTGTTTTTCCTTGACCAACAGATAATCGGTGTCGTAGGTGGATAGGACGAAAACGCTGACGCCCGCCCGCTGCAGGGGCCCGAGCAGCGACGCCAGCACGCCCACCAGCGCGAAATCCAGCGGGCCCGCCACCTGTAGACAGCGCCAGCCGCGCTCGGCCAGCACGTCATCAGGAATGTCGACGGCGGGGGCGAGAATGGAAAGCTCATCGGGCGTGCGGGTGATACTGAAGAAGGGCGCAGCCCTGGCCCAGGCGGGGATTGGCGCATCTGCGGGCAGTCGGGCCACGGTCATTTCATCGGGAGAAAGGAAAAGCGTTAGCATGACGGTATGATAAGGGGGCGGGACGAAGATGACAAGATGGGAGGCGGGCGTAATGATGATCTTTGTCCTGTCGCTCTTTTTTTTCTATAATGCTTCTGGATTCATCCGTTTTTATCCCATCCGAATCTCTTATGTCCGACACCCTGCCTGTTCATTTCACCGATGTGCTCAAGGCCCGACGCAATCTGCGGGCTTACCTGCGTCCCACGCCTCTTTACCACTACCCCGCGCTCAGCGCCATGGTGGGAGCGGAGACCTGGGTGAAACACGAAAATCATCAGCCGGTCGGGGCGTTCAAGGTGCGAGGCGGCGTGCATCTCATCTCGCAACTGGATGCAGACCAGCGGCGGGCGGGCGTCATCGCAGCCAGCACCGGCAACCACGGCCAGTCGGTGGCTTACGCAGCCCGGTTGTTCGGCGTGCGGGCCATCATCGCCGTGCCCGAAGGAGCCAACCCGGCCAAGGTCGCTTCCATGCGGAATCTCGGCGCTGAGGTCGTCTTTCATGGCCGGGATTTCGACGACGCGCGGGAATGGGTGGAAGCGGAAGCCCGGGCCCGCGGCTATCGCTACATCCACAGCGGCAACGAGCCCCTGCTGATTGCGGGCGTGGGAACGTACACCCTGGAGATGCTGGACGACCAGCCTGATCTGGACGTGATCATCGCGCCGGTGGGCGGCGGCAGCGGCGCTGCCGGCGCGTGCATCGTGGCCAAGACCGTCAATCCCGCCATTCGCGTCATCGGCGTGCAGTCGGAACAAGCGCCCGCGGCCTGGCGCTCCTGGAAGGAAGGGCGTTTGGTCGAAGCCCCCATGGCGACTTTCGCCGAAGGGCTGGCCACCCGCACCGCGTTCGAGCTGCCCCAACAGATTCTCCAGCGCTATCTGGATGATTTCATCCTGGTCAGCGATGACGAAATCCGCCGGGCCATCATCATTCTGCTGGCCCACACCCGCAATCTGGCCGAGGGCGCGGGCGCGGCTTCTTTGGCCGCGGCGCTGAAACTGCGCCAGGAGCTGGCTGGCAAACGGGTGGGCGTCGTGCTCAGTGGCGGCAATCTCAGCATCGATCGGCTGCGCGAACTGCTGGCCGCGGAAGGCGCTCCCGGCTTCAAACTCTAATCCTGGCGACCCGACATAAAATCCCAGATGTCTTGACATTCCCGTATCGAAGCCTTTTGCCAGCAAAGTCAAGCGTCATAGCGAAATCCCTGGCGACGATAGCGACTTGACGTTTGACGCATAACGTTTGACGCTTTCGGGCAAGGATTTCGGTGGAGAAAAGAGATGTCGCTGCATTTGCGTCGGGTTGTTAAACTATGATCTAAATTCGGGCGCAACGCGTCCCAACTTATTGCGAGAAAGCTATCATGTCAACGAAAATCCTCATCGTCGAAGATGATCCCTCCATTGGCAAACTTCTGCGGCGGGCCCTGCTGCTGGAAGGCTACGAGGCCCGGCTGGTGCAAAATGGCCTGGACGCGCTGAGCGCATTCCATGAAGAACATCCCGATTTGGTCATCCTGGACCTGATGCTGCCGGGCATCGACGGCATCGAGGTGTGCAAACGCATTCGCGATGAAAGCGACGTTCCTATTCTCATGCTCACCGCCCGGGATACGGTGGAAGATCGGGTGTTGGGCCTGGATAGCGGCGCCGATGATTATGTGGTCAAACCCTTCGATATCGATGAGTTGCTGGCCCGGGTGCGGGCGCAATTGCGCCGGGCGGAACACCGGCAACCCAGGCAGATCCTGGAGTTTGCGGATTTGGTGATGGACACTGCGGCCCGCACAGTGCGCCGCGGCGATCGCGAGATCGAACTGACCGCGCGGGAATTCGATCTGCTCGAGCTCTTCATGCGACATCCCAACCAGGTCATCTCTCGCACCCAGATCTACGATGAGATTTGGAATTACGATTTCGGCGGCGAATCCAACATCATCGAGGTTTACATCCGTTATCTGCGCACCAAGCTGGAGGCCGAGGGCGAACCCCGCCTGATCCACACCAAACGGGGCGCGGGCTACATCCTGCGTCAGCCCTAAGCGGGCGGCAAAACGCCCGAGAATGTAACTGCTAACGTACCCGACTTTAAGCCTCAAAAAGCCACGAAGGCTCGAAGTTTTTCGAATGCACGAAGGGAAAAATAAAGAAAACACTTCGTGCCTTCGTTATCCTTCGTGTCTTCGTGGCAAAAAGTGGTGATGAGACCTTAGTAGTTACCCGAGAATTGCGTTCTCATGTCCCTGCGCCTGCGTCTCACCCTCTGGTACACCGGGCTTCTGGCCGCCATCCTGCTGTTGGTTGGCGGCATGGTGTTTTCGCGGGTGCAAGCCAGCGTGATGAGCGGCATCGACAGGGAGATTCAGCAAAAGGGCGAGCAGGTCGTGGAGCTGGTCACCCTCTCTTCCGGTTCGGATATCATCATCAAGCCCTTCATGGATATCATCACCTCATCCTATGAAGAGGGGCTTTACATCCAACTACGAGACAGCACCCGGCGGGTGGTTTTTCGCTCCCGCAATCTGGTGGGGATGACCATCGAACTTCCCGAGCCCTACTATCAGCAGGCCATGCATGGGATGGGAGGATTTTATAATCTCAGCGTCAATCAGCCCAATGACCTGCGCGTTTACTTCGCCCCCATCATCGTCGGCGGTCGCACCGTGGGCGTGGTGCAGGTGGCCCGATTGCTCTCGCCGCAATTGGCTGTGCTGCATGAGTTCAGCAACAACCTGCTGCTCATCTTCGTCATCGCCCTGGCTCTGGCCGCGGGCGTGGGCTATTGGCTGGCGGGCGTAGCGCTGCAACCCATCAACGAGGCCACCGCCACCGCACTGGCCATCACCCGCACGGGCAGCCTCAAGCGCCGCGTTCCCATTCGCAGGCAGCGCATGGATGAGATCGGTGCGCTCATTAGCACCTTCAACGAGATGCTCGACCGGCTTGAGGAGCTGT
>JALXAF010000288.1 GCA_026992375.1 Anaerolineae bacterium | reverse complement strand
TCTACGCAGATAAAAACAGATAAAATCAGAATAATCTGCGAAAATCTGTGAGCATCAGATGTTTCTGCGTTCCATTTTCGTTCGTTATGTGGCGAGCAATCGCTCGTGGTGACTGTTTTGGAAATAGAATGATCGCTGGTTGCTGAAGGTTGGCAAAGCCCGCGTCGGGCGAATCTGCAACGGGCGTGATGCGTAATGCGTAATCCGTGAGGTCGTCACGCATCACGAATCACGCATTACGGCTCTCCTGCGTCATTTCGAGGGAGTGCAGCGACCGAAAGGTGCGACGCGCTTGATCCTGCGGGAAGTGTGTAGCACCTGGGAGATTCCTCCTCCCTGTGGTCGTCGGATCGACGTAACATTTTTTTGGGCGTGCAGCCGCCGTGACGTAGCGCCGAAGGCAGAGGCGCTGTTCGAGACGAGGTGTTCACGACGCCTTCGTGGCTGGCATTATAGCATGTTTTTGAAGATCGATTCCATTTGCGCTGCTGTGTGATCCCAGGTGTAGCGGGCCAGCACGATGGCTCTAAGACGTTCTCCCACCAGGCGCAATGCGGGCAGGCGGGTGGCGGCGTCCTGAATAACCCGGGCCAGGGCCGCTGGCTCGGGTGCGGTGTAAAGGCCCAATTCGCCCAGGTATTGCCGATGCGCGGGCGTGTCGGTGGCGATGACGGGCAGGGCCATGCCCATGTAGGGCAGGAGTTTGCCGCTGCCTTCGGTGGTGGCCAGCTTGGGCGCGATGGCGAGATCGCCCAGGGCCAGATAGCGGGGGGCTTGCTCGTAGCGGATGGGCCCGGTGAATCGCACCAGGCGCTCGACGCCCAGCGCCGCCGCCATCTGGCGATAGCGCGCGACGTTGGGAAAGCCCATGATCAGAAATCGAACCGGGCGCTGCAAGCGGGCGATGGCCTGTAAGAGCAGGTCGACGCCCTGGTATGGGGCCAACAGGCCCAGATAGACCACGGTGGGTGGGCCGTCGGGAGCCAGGCCCAGCTCGCGGGCCAGACGGGCGTCGCGCGGCCGGGGTCGAAAGAGGTGGGGATCAACCGCGTCGGGGAGGTGATGCAGACGCTCGGGCGGGAGGCCGCGGGCGCTAAGCTCCTCCAACGCATGACGGGTGGAAACGAAGAGGACGCGGGGCTGCCGGTCCAGCCAGCGTTCCAGCCGCGAGAGAGGGGGACGCCAAATGCTGTCGGGCTGCAAGAAGTTGTGCGTGAGCATCTCGCCGGTGAGGGAGCCCTGATAGTCGAAGCTGAGGGGAACGCGTAGCGTTTTGGCCAGCAGCCAGCCAATGAGCGCGCCTTCGTGCAGGTAGGCGTGAATGAGTCGGGGACGAAAGCGCCAGGCCGCCATCATGGCGGTGGGGCCCAAAATGGCGTCGAGGAGCAGTTTGCGGCGGGAGGAGCCCACGGGAATGTGTCGCAGGCCGGGCAGGGGCGCTCGGGTGATGGCCAATTCAGGCGCGTCTCTTCCCACAGGATAGGTGACCAGCCTGATGGCGTGGCCCCGGGCCTGCAGACTGCGCAGTTGCCCCCGAATGCGGATATGACAACCGTAGTCGTTGTAAAAGGCCGTGGGGGCGATAACCAGAATTCGCATGGCAAAGAAAACGCCCGATGAAACGGGCGCTGGCGGTGCGCCTGGGCGCACCTGAAAACGCACTTCGTGAACATTGACAAAATAATCCAGTCATGGGCGGAGGCGCTTCTTGTCCACCGCCAGCGCCGGGGGATGAAGTCCCCCGGCTAGAAACAGCACCCCTGCGGGGCTAGCCGGATTTATCCGGCGCTGTTCTGTAGCCCGACGACTTCATCGCCGGGCGGACGTGGCAAACGCCGCTATGACCGATTTAATTTGTGAACATTCATAATCGGGCGCTGGCGGTGCGCCTGGGCGCACCTGAAAACGCACTTCAAGTGCGTTCTACAACGGCTCGTCGCCGATCAACTTTTCATAAAGATCAGCGAGCTCTTCTTCCGAATAATAGTGGATGACGATGCGTCCGCCCTTGCGGGAGCGATACAGATTCACCTTGGCTCCCAGATACTCCCGCAGACGATCCTCAATGGCCCGAGTCTCGGGGCTGGCGCTGAGATCATCTTCATCTTTAGGCGGCGGCGCAGGCGAATTCAATCGCCGCACTAGCTCCTCGGTCTGGCGCACCGAAAGACCCCGGTCGATGACCAGCTTCGTCGCCTCGATCATCGTCCGATCATCCGCAAGGCCCAACAGGGCCCGGGCGTGCCCCTCGCGGATCTGCCCCTCCAGCACCGCCCGCTTCACTTCATCGGGCAATTGCAGCAGGCGAACGGTGTTGGCCACCGCTGTGCGGCTTTTGCCCACCTTCTCCGCCACCTGGGCCTGCGTGAGCCCGAACTCATTGATCAGCGTCTCGTATGCCACCGCCTCTTCCAGCGGATTCAAATCCGCCCGTTGCACATTCTCCACCAGTGCCAGCTCCAGCATGGCCTGGGGTGTGGCGTCTTTGACAATGACGGGCGCGTCCTTCAGTCCCGCCAGCTTCGAAGCCCGCCAGCGCCGCTCCCCCGCGATGATGGTGTAAGGCGTGGGGGAATCCGCCGGCGCGCGGGTGACGATGATGGGCTGGATCAATCCATGCTCCTTGATGGACGCAGCCAGCTCAGCCAAGGCCTCAGGCTCGAAAGTCTGGCGAGGCTGGCCGGGATTGGGGCTAATATCTTCCAGTGGTAGCTTATGGACGCTGGTCTCGGTAGATTCGCCATCCTGCACTGCCGGGGGCGCAGTGGGAATCAAACTGCTGAGACCGCGACCAAGTCCTCTGCGGGGGGTCATGGTGCTGCTCCTTCGGGGGCGGGCGCAAGAACGCCGTCTCGGATCAAAAGCTCCTCCGCCAACTGCTGATACGCCTGAGCTCCAGTCGAATTGGGCGCATAAGTGCTGACAGGCTCGCCATAACTGGGCGCTTCTCCCAACCGCACATTGCGCGGGATCACCGTATCGAACACCAGATCTTTGAAATACGCCCGCAGCTCCTCCTCCACCTGACGGCTGAGCTTGTTTCGGGCGTCGTACATGGTCAGCAACAGGCCCACGATGCGAAGACCGGGATTGAGAGCCTTGCGCACCTGCTCCACCGTGCCCAACAACTGGCCCAACCCCTCCATGGCCAGATACTCGCTCTGTACGGGGATGAGCACCCCCTGGGCCGCGGCCATAGCATTGACGGTAATCAACCCCAAACTGGGTGGGCTGTCGATGAAAATGTAATCATAGCGATGAAGCGTCGGCGTCAACGCGTCTCGCAGCAAGAAACTGCGCCGATAGGGGTCCCTGATAGCCTCCACCGCTTCGGTCTCCAGCGCCGCCAGTGCATGCGAGCCGGGCGCGATATCCAGTCTCATGCGGCTGGTGAGGGTGATCACATCCGCCAGTTCCGCGTCCCCGCTGAAAACATCATACAACGAGCGCGGCAACTGACTCGCCCCCAACCCCAGAGAACTGGTGGCGTTGGCCTGAGGATCGATATCGACGATGAGCACGCGTTGCCCGGCTGCCGCCAGATACGCGCCCAGATTGACGGCGGTCGTCGTTTTGCCGACGCCGCCCTTTTGATTGGCGATGGCGTAAATTCGTGTCATGGTGTTGGATGAGCCTGGAGATACGTTTCGACCTGGTGCCGGTAAGGAATGCCGCTGAGCCCCGCTCCTTCGATGCTGAGGCTTGCAGTGACATTGGCGAAATAAGCGGCCTCGACAGGAGATTTGCCGCTCATGATCTCGACCAGAAAAGCAGCGGCGAAGGTGTCGCCCGCGCCCGTGGCGTCAACTTCTCGGGCCGGACGCGTATGCACCCGGCAGCGCTGGCCGCGATGATAAAGCACGCAGCCCTTCGCCGCCTTGGTGATGGCCACCAGGGGCACGGTGTCGATAATCGTCGGCAGGATGCTCATATCGCCAATGAGATCGAGATCGGAGAAAATAATGCTATCGAGATAAGGCAAAATGCGCCCTGCGCTGTACCAGGGGATGGCGAAGACCCGTCCTCGCCCGTCCCACTCGCGCATCCATCCTTGCGGCGTGGCGGCCAGCTTGTTGCGGGCGTGCTGGACGATGGCGGGATCCACTTCCTGCGCCACGGGCGCCAACAGCAGCACATCGGCGTCGTACACCTCGTCGGGCGCGTCAGCCGCCATAATGGGGCCTGCCACCGACAAAATCTGCTGTGTGCGAATCTCTTTGTAATAGACGTTCAAAAAAGTAGTGTAGACATCGGTGGGCAAATTGAAAACCTGAATCCCCTCATCTTCCAGAACCCGGACATCATTGGGATGCGCACGAGTCAAAACCGTCACATCCGCTCCCAGACGCCGCGCCGTCAGGCCAGAATAGCTCACAGCGCCGCCAATGGTGTAGCCATCGTCAGCGATATCGCGTGTTAGATGTCCGATTATAGCAATGCGCACGTAAAACAGGCTCCTATGGGGGATAAAAACGACACCGAAATTGTAGCACAAAGCCGCGCAGCTCCATAAATAACGCCCAGGCGACCGATGCGCCATACGCCGCGCCCTTCACATGAAAAAAGGCCCGCCGTAGCGAGCCTTTCGATGTGATGCACAGAAACCGAAGCTACCAGTTCTTGCGGAAGATCACAGAGAAGGAATTGTGGAATAGGGTGTTGCCGCCGCCGCCATCAGCGCAATTGGCTTCATCGGTGAAAGCGGAATCCATCGCCTGGGTGATGTCGGTGCTGGCGGGATTCACGCCGTCATCGGAGAGATAGACGACATATCGGCCATGTTTGAACATGTCGAAGGTGACGCGGCCGTCCTCGGGGTTCATCAACCAGTAATCCTTATGTTCGGTGCGCTTTTTGGCCAAAATCGCGCCTGGGTTGCCGGCAACGGCCTGAATGACCCAGAGACCGTTGACGCCATTGCCGTTGGCGTCCACAACTTTGACGTAGATGTTATGCTTGCCGCGATTCTCACACGGATTCAAGCGTCTCACCTCGATCAGTGTGTATTGCTTGGCCGGTTTGGGCGTGGCCGTGGGCTTGGCCGGAGCGGCGGCGGCCGCACGCACCACCGGTCGAGGCGTGGGCGTGGGCAATGGCGTATTGGTGGGCGTCGGCGTAGGGGTGTCTGTCGGCGTAGGGGTGGGCGTATTCGTGGACGTGGGCGTCACCGTAGGCGTATCGGTGGGGATAGGGGTATTGGTGGGAAACGGCGTGTAGGTGGCGGTGGGCACGGCCGTGTGCGTTGCTTCTCGCCTGGCCAACGCCATGGCCACAGGAGCCGCACCCTCGTCGGCCGCCACTGCAACTCGCGGCGCCGCGCCATCGCTGGCTGTCTGCGCCTCGGAGCTATGCAGTGCGTTTACGACCATAGCAGGAATGGCGACGCCTAGCAACCACACTAGCAGCAGAATAATCAACGCCAATCGCCATTTGGCCCCGGTGGATAGCCCGCCAAACCAGAGCGCCAGAGAATCGAACGCGCCCGGCTTGGAAGCGGTGGGCTGGGCTGGGGCTACAGGCGAAGGGGCTACAGGAGCCACAGCTCGGGTGGGAGCGGCCGCGGGAACCGGCACAGGCGCAGGCCTGACGCCTGTGGCCTTTTGCTCAGCCAGTTTATGCAGCTTGCGACTGAGCTCCCGGCTCATATTCAACCCCACAATGGGATATTTGAGGATGAGCGCTTCAAGATCCTCACGGGTGAGCTCCCAGAATTCGCCATCGGTTTTGGCGAAGGCGGTGTCAAGATGCGGCTCGTTGGTAAGGATGGCGTCCTCGCCAAAGAAATCACCATCTTTCAGAGTGAGAACGCCTTCCGGGCCCCTCAGCTCGACAACGCCCCGTTCGATGATGTGAATGCGTTCCGCCGCAGAGCCCGCCTTGTAGATGATCTCGCCGCCGCGGTAGCGGGCGGGGAGCAGGCGTTCTGCGACATCTTCCAATTGCTCGACGCTGAGTCCGCTGAAGAGAGCGACCAGACGCAGGTGCTTTTCGATGAAATCGTGACCGGCTTTACCCAGACGATCCTGGAGGACTTCGCTGAGGGCTTTGCCAATGGCGGGATAAGTCGCGACCAGATCTTCGAAATCAGAGCGATACAGAGCCCAAAGGAGGGTGTTTTCGGCGGCTCGGGCCCCCGTGGAGCGGGCTTTGCCCGTAAGCAGGGCCATCTCGCCAAAGAAACCGCCTGCGTTGAGACGGGCCAACACCTGTCCCTTGCGGCTGATGCTGCCCACGATCTCGATGCGGCCCTTGTCGACAAGATACAGGGCGTCGCCGATATCGCCTTCTTTGTAAACGATATCGCCCGCGGCCACATGCCGCACCACCAGTCGTTTGGCGATGGCCTGCAATGTGCCGTCATCAAGCTTGCTGAACAACGGCAGCGCTCGCAGCCGTTCGACGGCCAGGGCCTCCTCGCTGGCGGGCAGTGCGGCATGCACGCCCGCTCCCAGATGGGCCAGGAACTCGGGGTGCGCCGCGACGATTTCCTCCATCGCCTGTTTGCTCAGCTCCCAGGCGATGACATCGCTCCGGGCAACGGCGGTTTCCTCGTACGCGTCATCCGAAAGCGCCGCGGCCAAGCCGAAGACATCGCCCGGCTTAAGCGACTGCGTCCGTCCATCGCGTTGCAGCGTCACCTCGCCATTTTCCAGAATGAAGAAGCCTCGGTTGGCATCTCCGGCCCGGTAGATGGCCTGTCCTGCTATGAAGTCTTCCAAGTCAAGATGAGCAGCCAACACCTGCAATTCTTCATCCGTCAGCCCCCTCAGCATTTCGGCTCCGCGCAAGCGCTGATTGATCAGATACTTTTCCACCTGAATGATGCGAGAACCAAAATTACGCGAGAAGGCGATGCCGATGCCAGGATGCTCCTGCACGATCTGCTCCAGATCGTCGCGAGAAAGCGCCCACACGTCTGTGCCGCTTGTCGCTTCGGCGGAAACAGCGCGCCGACGTCCCAAAAAGACGCCCGATTCGCCAAATGTAGCGCCCGCGCCCAAGGTGGCCAACGATATTGGCCCCACACTGAGACGCACGCCACCGCGTTCAATTAGATAGATGGCAGTGCTGGGAGCGTCTTCAGCATAGATCACCTCATGCGCAGCGAAATGCTGCAAGCGCATGTGCTGGACGATGACCGCCTGCTCATCTTCTGTCAAACCGGCGAAGAGAGTCGCGCGTTTCACTAAGTTTGATATCACGTGACGTATTAACCTCCTTGTTTTGGCCGAAAAGAAATGCGTGCTCTCTTTTGGGCCAGGATGTCCCGGAACGTGAATCCGGGAAAAGGCGAGATAAGCTTACCCCAAAATCTACAAAAGCTCCAAAATGAACGAAGCTTCATAAAAACAGGGACGAAAAATCGTCCCCAAGGAGATAATCGAAAATCAATAAGTGCGCTGGAAGGTGACGTCCCAGGAATAATGACCGTTACAGAGAGCATTAGTAGCAATTTTCTGCGCACAGTCCTGCTCATTCAAACAATAACCGGCGGCGATTAAATCAGGAATGGGGATGTTCCGATCAACAGTGGGAGCCTCGGCGCGATCACTACTGACATCGCGACCATCAACATCGCGAATGACACGGACTCCATTACCTGGTTTTTCGAGGATAAATTCCACCATGCCAGGCCCCTTCTCCCCAGTTACATGTTCCTCACTAACGTACAGACTACCCACGGTGACGCCATTCAAGGGATTGCCTGCAGCATCGATTACAGTGACGCGAAGGAGATGTCTGCCACCGCAATGAACTGAGGGGCCGTCGAAGTGTCCCTCATTCTCCTCAACCGATAGCAAATGATGGCGGATCAGACGAAATTCGGGGCCATCTGGTTTGTGGGGGGTGGCTGTGGCCGCGGGCGTGGGCGTGGGAGGCGGCGCTGGCACATTGACGGCTACGGGGATATTCGTCGTATCACCCTTGATCTTGACGATGGCGTTGTAAACCCAGCCTAACGCTTCATTCGGAAGCCGGATCTGCCACCAATCGCCCGCCTTGTTCCTGGCCACGATGCGGAAATTATCACCACTGGCCATGGCCCCCACTACGGGGTAATCCGTGCCGGGTCCGCCTCGGACATTGACGGCGCTGGCCGCCACGACCATAGGTTGCGGCTCGGGCGTAGCGGTGGGAGGCTCAGTTGTGGCTGTGGATGTGGCCGTGGGGCGCGCCTCAGCCACTCGCTGCGGCGTGGCAGTGGCCGCGGGCGCGGCTGAGCTCGCCGGAGGATGGGTGGCGGAGGGAGGCGCCAGCGTAGGCGTAGGGGATGGCAAGGGCGTGGACGTAGGGAGATAATGCGCCAGGGCCGCGGCCGGCGCGCCCAATTCCAACGCCAGTTTCGCCAGGGCTGCCAATTGCCGGGGCGGCTGTCCCTGTTGGGCAGCGCGTTCCAACACGCCCGAAACCAGCAGTTCCAGGTTGGGAGCCTTCAGTTGATTGAGCTGGGCAACGGCCGCGTCGAGATCGTCCGTGGAAACATAACTCAGCGCGACCAGCGACACATATTCATCCTGCTGCTCTCCAGAAAGATCGCTGAGTTGAGGCGTTTGCAGGCGCGGCAAAAACTGCGAGCCAACCCAGAGCCCCATCAAAAAGCCCGCGACGACTCCAGTGATGGCAATAAGCCAGATGTTGTTTTTTTTCATATATGAAGTACGAGAGAGCTATCAGTAAAAGGATCGGCGACGAAAGGGGCGAGAGCCGATGCAAATTGAGATAAGAAAGGAGCCGACGAGAAGTGCGCAGATATCTGAAGTTTCGCTTCAGAAGTTGGGCATCTCTCTGGCTCCTGTACCAGAATGTGCTATAATGTGGGACAATGACTGATCATCATTAGGTGCCGAAGGTGGGATTCGAACCCACATGAGCCAATGCTCAACGGTTTTTGAGACCGTCGCGTCTGCCTATTCCGCCACTTCGGCTTTGCAACTAATAAGTATACTGACTTCTCGTCCTTTCGTCAAGCCCCTTCTGATAAGAAAGGCCGCATTGCACAAACGTCCACCTCCCGAACCAAGAAGCTGATCTCACGCAAAGCCGCCAAGGAGCCAAGACAAGTTTGCAAGTCGCTGGTGGCAGGTGGCAAGTAGAGCTACACAAGCTAACTTGCCACTTGCGACTTGACGCCCGCAAACGCTTCTTTTTCCCTTCGCGGCTGACTCTGCATTCCTTCGGCCACGCTCGCGACATGCCTTGCGTGAGACATTCTCTTGCCCAGTAGGCCAGGATTCCATTGATAAGGTACTTATGGATGAGTCACAACTCATCGCCGCCGCCCAAAATGGCGATCTTCCGGCATTCAACCAACTGGTGCTGAGATATCAGAACCTGGCGTACAATGTCGCCTATCGCATTTTGGGCGATCCGGATCGGGCGGCCGACGCCACGCAGGATTCCTTTATCAAAGCGTATAAAGCGCTACGCAATTTTCATGGAGGGACGTTCAAGCCCTGGTTGTTACGCATTGTCACCAACACCTGCTACGATTATCTGCGCGCATCCAAACGAAAGCCAACCAACAGCCTCGATGACGAGCTGAAAAAAGGGGATTACAATCCTCGATTCCATGACAAAGGCGAGGGGCCCGAGAAATACGTCGAACGCCGGGAATTGAACAACATCATTCAACAGAGCATCGAGCAGCTCAACGAACATCAGCGGGCGGTGATCGTGCTAGTGGATATCCAGGGACTCTCGTACGAGGAAACCGCAGACATCCTGGGCATCTCGCTGGGCACGGTCAAATCACGCCTCAGCCGCGCCCGGGCCCGGCTGCGCGACATCTTGCAGGAGCATCAGGAACTTTTACCAGCACAATATCGTTTTCCCCATAGAGAAAACGCCACCGACATCCGCCAATGAGACATTCATCCACTATTTCCGACGAACTGCTTTCCGCTTACATCGATCGCCAGATCAACGAAGCGGAGCTTCGACGCGTGGAAAAAGCGTTGGTCGCCGAGCCTGCCCTGCAGCAGCGATTGGAAACTTTGCAAGCCACAGTTGCGCTATTGCGGAGCGCACCTTCGCTGGTGGCGCCCCGGACCTTTGTTCTCTCAGAAAATCAGGCGTTGGCCGCAGGTGGACGCGTCAGGGGCGTAAAACAGCCCGAATTTTGGGAGCGTTGGCTGCCGCGGTTGACGCCCGTGGCCACCGCAATCATCGCCATCCTCTTCATCTTCTCCATCGCCCATCCATTTCAATCGATTGAGCCGAATCAGATGGCGGATGGGGCCGCCCCTACCGCCTTGACGAACAAGAGCGCCAAAGAAGCACAGGAAATGCAGAGCCTGGCCTTGGAACAGCCCGCCGCCGCTCCGCGGGTAGCCGAATCGCGCGACGGCGCCAAAGCGGCAAATGACGAAAAACCAGCCGTCTCGATGGCTGCTGCAAGCGCCGATGAAACGGAAAAAGCCAGTGAGGCTCCTCAATCCCTGTCAGCAGAACAAACGTCATCCCGGCCCGAGCCCCAACCAGCGCCGGCAGGCCCGCGCGTTTCCTGGACGACCTGGCTCTTGGGCCTGCTGCTGATTCCATTCATCTTCCTCACCTGGCGTATCACCATCGCCCGTTGGCGCCGATGATCTGATTATTTTGTCGATGTCTATTAGTCGGCGAGCATCGCATTACAGCTCTTCACCCGAAAAGGACGCCCCCATCTCGCTCTGGCCAGCCCTCGTGCGAATCAGCCCATGACATTTGGGGGGCGATGTTTCCCTTGCGCCCAGGCCCGGGCAAATTTCTCCGCAGGCAATTCCGTCTGCAAGCGCTGCGCCAGTTTCCGGACTTCGTCCCGCACCTCCCGATAAGTGGCAGGGATTTCTAGGGGGAGGGCAAGCACTGCTGCGGCGCGCTCGCTGGCGCCGGCATCCGCCAACAAACCGGCAATCGCGGCCAGACATTCCATCACCCGACGGGACGATTCAACCTGGATGTCAATTTGCAGCGCCTCACGGAGGGGCTATTCGGCCTGCGGATACTCCCTCAGCGCGACTTGCATCTTCCCCAGGTGAATCAGCGTGAACGCAATGTCGCGTCGGTGCTTCAATTCCCGAAAGATTGCCAACCCGGCAGCGCAGTGCGTGCGGGCCTGGGGATAGTCGCCGGCATAGTAGGCATCCACCCCCAGGTTGATGATAGAGGTGGCGACGCCATTTTGCTCTCCGATTTCCTGGCGCACCCACAGGCTCTGTCGGTGGTAATGGGCGGCATGCTCATGTTTGCCCAGCAGACGGGCGATGTTGCCGAGTTGATTATAGGCCCGCGTCGCACGAGCAGTTTTTGGGCGGTTGCATGATTGCCGCGGTTCAGGACAAACTCGCCTTGCCAGCTAAGAATGCGGACCAGCGCGTCCTCGATATCGCCGATTTCCGCTTCCCGGGGGTGGTGCTGGCGCAGGCGTTCTATTGCGGTTTGGTAATCTCATTCTCCGGCTTCATACCAGCCGCACAGATAGTAGAACACGCCCAGCGCATCGGCGGCCTTGCTGAAGAGCGTGGCTCCCACCCGCTCCACGGCCCAGCGCCAGGCCTGACGGATGTTTTCGAGTTCGCATTTGATTTCGTTAGCATGAAGGTGGGTCTTGGAAAACAGCCAGAACAGGGCGACTATGGCAATGCCGTATGTAAAAAGCGCTGAATCGTACGGTAGCCGTCTCCTTTATCCGTCCAACGAGAGAGCCAGAGCATGATCACCCGGCCGCTTGACCGCGGCATAGCAGTGATAATGACAGCCATTCGCTGCAGTTCCGCTTTTATTCAAGTTCTGTTTCGACTCGAAGAAATTAGATTGTCAAAAGTCTAATTGTCAGCAACAGAATGACGCAGGGGTGAGGAAAGATTTTCCGTCAATGCCCACTTGAATCGCCCCGCCACAGCGATGCGGGCCGGAATAAAGCCCCGCCTCGGCGCCATCGATCTACGAAATCGAATCGCCTGTGCTATAATCCCATTGTTTCGTAACTGCCAGCGTGGCCCCTGTTCGCTCAACACGGATACGAGGAAACACGGAGCAAAAGAAAACGATTGGCGCAAACTACCCTGGAAATTACCTTTCATCACACGCATCATGCCCAAACAAAAAGACTTCATCCGCGACATCGTCGCCCGAGACATCGCAAACGGGGTCTATGATCGCCCCATCACCACCCGCTTCCCGCCCGAACCCAACGGCTTCCTGCACATCGGGCACGCCAAATCCATCGCCCTCAACTTCGGCGTCGCCGAGGATTTCGGCGGTGTTTGCCATTTGCGCTTCGATGACACCAATCCCGAAACCGAAGACATGCTCTATGTCGAATCCATCCAGCGAGATATCCGCTGGCTGGGATACGACTGGGGCGAGCATCTCTATTTCGCGTCCGATTACTACGAGCAGCTCTATCAATTCGCCGAGGAGCTGATCAAACAGGGGCTGGCCTACGTGGACAGTCTCAGCGAGGAGGAGATTCGCGAATATCGGGGCACGGTCACCGAGCCGGGCAAAGAAAGCCCCTACCGCAGCCGCAGCATCGAGGAGAATCTGGACATGTTCCGGCGAATGCGAGCGGGCGAGTTCGAGGATGGCGCGCATGTGTTGCGGGCCAAAATCGATATGAGCAGCCCCAACATGCTCCTGCGCGACCCCATCCTCTACCGCATCAAACACGCCCATCACTATCGCACAGGGGACGCCTGGTGCATCTACCCCATGTACGACTTTGCGCATCCCCTCTCGGATGGCATCGAGCGCATCACCCACTCCATCTGCACCCTGGAATTCGAGAACAACCGGGCCGTGTATGACTGGCTGGTGGATCATCTCATCGAGCCGCCCCAGCCCCGGCAGTATGAATTCGCCCGGCTGGAGCTGGATTACACGGTGATGAGCAAACGCAAGCTGCTGCAACTGGTCAACGAAGGCTATGTCAGCGGCTGGGACGATCCGAGGATGCCCACGATTTCGGGCATGCGCCGCCGGGGCATCACGCCCGAGGCCATTCGCGCGTTTGTGGATCGGGTGGGCGTGGCCAAGACCAACAGCCGGGTGGAGATCGCCCTGTTCGAGCACATCATCCGGGATGATCTGAACTATCGCTCGCCCCGGGTGCTGGCGGTGCTGAATCCGCTGAAGGTGACCATCACCAACTATCCCGAGGGCCAGGTCGAGGAGATCGAGGCCAGCTATTGGCCGCGAGACATCGACAAAGAAGGCTCACGCGTCATCCCCTTCTCGCGCGAAATTTTCATCGAACGGGACGACTTCAGCCTGAACCCGCCCAAGGGCTTCAAGCGACTGGCTCCGGGCCGCAGCGTGCGCCTGCGCCACGGCTATGTCATCACCTGCGACGAGGTCGTGCAAGACCCGGACACGGGCGAAGTCACCGAGCTGCGCTGCTCCTACCTGCCCGATTCTCTGGGCGCCCGGCCCCAGGGCGTCAAAGTCTGGGCCGCCATCCATTGGGTGGACGCCGCCCGCTCCCTGCCCGCGGAAGTGCGGCTCTACGACCGCCTGTTCAGCCATCCCAACCCGGACGCAGCCGAGGAGGGCAAAACCTTCATCGATTACCTCAATCCCGACAGCCTCACCATCATCACCACCGCCCGGGTGGAGCCCAGCGTGGCCCATGACCCGGCGGACGCCCGCTATCAGTTCGAGCGCCTGGGCTACTTCATCCAGGACAGCGAGGACAGCCGGCCCGACGCTCTGGTCTTCAACCGCATCATCAGCCTGCGGGATAGCTGGGCCAAGAAGAAACAGCCGCAGCCTGCATCCCGCCAGCGCCCCAAACCCCGGCCCGAGGCCAAAACGCCCGCCGGAGAGCAGAACGAGGCTCGGGCGGCGTCCGAGGCCCGCAAACAGGCTAGGGCTGCCAACCCGGACTTGCAGGCCGCCTACCACAAATTGCAGGAAACTCTGGGCGTCAGCGAGCGCGACGCAGACCTCATCACCGGCGACATCCGCCAGGTGCGTTTCTTCCACCAGGCGGTCGAGGTGTATCCCAACGGCAAATCCCTGACTAACTGGTTCCTCAATCAGTTGCTGGGCCTGGCAAAGGGTCGCCCACTGAACGAGCTGCCCATCGGCGGCGCGGCCTTCGGCAAGCTGGTCAGGCTGGTGGATGAGGGCGTCATCTCCCGCAACCAGGGCAAAAAAGTCCTGGCCGAGATGGTGGAACAGGGCGGCGATCCTGAAGCCATCATCCAGGCCCGAGGCATGACGCAGATCAGCGACGCGGACGCCCTTTCCGCGGCCATCGACGACGCGCTGGCGGCCCATCCCGACAAGGTGGCGGCCTATCGCGCGGGCAAGACGGGCCTGCTGGGCTTCTTCATGGGTCAGGTCATGCGGGCCACGGGCGGTCGGGCCAACCCGCAAGTGGTGAAACAACTGCTGGAAAAAGCGCTGCGATGAATCTGAAACGAGCCCTCCGCCGCAACCTGCATGCGCTCATCGCCTGGGCCAATGCGCCCGAGCCCCCGGGCCGCGATTTCAGCCGAGATCTCTCCGCCTATCCCATGCTCAACGCGCTGGTGGAGGATGTGGCCCGGATGCATGGCAAAGCCCAACGGGCCTACTACACCTGGGGCATGGCCCACGCCGCGTATCTCGCCCAAAATCTGAACATCCCCCGCATCACCGCCATCGAGCTGGGCGTGGCCGGGGGCAACGGCCTCATCGCCATGGAGCGCGCGGCCGCGGCTATCGAGCAAACCCTGGGCGTGGGCGTGGATGTGGTGGGCTTCGACAGCGGCGTCGGACTGCCGCCGCCCCAGGATATCCGCGATCTGCCCAATCTGTGGGCCCAGGGCGATTTCGCCATGGACGAGGGCGCTCTGCGGGCAAGATTGCAGCGGGCGCAACTGCGCCTGGGCCTGGTGGAAGAAACCATCCCCAAATTCCTGACGACGGATTACGCGCCTATCGGCTTCATCTCCTTCGATCTCGACCTGTACAGCGCCACGGTCGCGGCCATGCCCCTGCTGGAGGCCCCCCACGACCGCGTCCTGCCCCGGGTGCAATGCTATTTCGACGACATCCTGGGCTTCACCTTCGCCGATTTCAACGGCGAACGGCTGGCCATGCGAGAATTCAACGAAACCCATCCCCAGCGCCAGATCAGCCCCATTTACGGCGCGCGGTTTTACGTCCCCGCCCGCTTTGGCAACGCCAACTGGACCGAAAAGCTGTTCATGGCCCACATCCTGGATCACCCCCACTACAAGGATTACGACGGCCTCGTCCGCCATCCCCAGTTGGAGATAGATCAGATGACGAACAGGCGGTGAGGAGTGGGCAGTGTTCGGTATTCAGTGTGACCCGTAGACATGTCCGACAATGAGCCATGACATCGTTACAGCAGTGTGACGTTTGACGCTTGACAGCCCGCCCTGAGCGAAGCCGAAGGGTTTTACGGTCTTAGCGTGTCGCCTGTTGGCGGATCTAACCTTCAAGGTTTGACACGTGAGCTGCATAGTCACAATCTTTTTCCCTTGGCGTCTTTGCGCCCCTTCGGCCAGGTCCTTCACTTCGCTCAGGACTGGCTCAGGACATGCTTTGCGTGAGACAAAACCTTTTTCAGCAGAGACCACAACAAATCTCCCTTTCCCAAATCCGATTCCCATGACAACACCCGCCCGAACCCGATTCGCCCCCAGCCCCACTGGCTATCTCCACATCGGCGGCGCCCGCACCGCCATCTTCGCCTGGCTCTATGCCCGACACACCGGCGGCCAGTTCATCCTCCGCATCGAAGACACCGACCGCAAGCGCTTCGTGCCCGACGCCCTGGATAAAATCATCGAGGGTCTGCGCTGGCTGAAGCTCGATTGGGATGAAGGCCCCGACGTGGGCGGGCCTCACGGCCCCTACATCCAGTCGCAGCGATTAGCCAAATATCAGGAGGCCGCGGACAGGCTGGTCGAGCAAGGCCACGCCTATCGCTGCTATTGCACGCCCGAAGAGCTGGCCGAGATGCGGGAAAAGCAGCAGGCCAACAAAGAGAAAATCGGCTACGACCGCCGCTGCCGCTGGCTCACGCCCGAGGAGCGGGCCGCGAAAGAAGCGGAAGGCCGCTCGTGGGTGGTGCGACTGGCCGTCCCCCTGGAAGGCAGCGTCACCTTCAACGATCTCATCCGCGGCGAAGTCACCTTCAACAACGAGGAATTGCAGGACGCGGTGCTGCTCAAGGCCGACGGCTATCCCACCTATCACCTGGCCGTGGTGGTGGATGACCACGACATGGAAATCACCCACGTCATCCGGGGGGAGGAATGGATATCCTCTGCGCCCCTGCACGTGCATCTCTACCACGCGTTCGGCTGGAACCTGCCCATCTTCGCGCACACGCCCAGCATCCTCAAACCCAGCGGCAAGGGCAAGATCAGCAAGCGGGCCTTGAACACGCCCGATGGCTCCACCATCCCCGTCATGCTGCACGAATTCCCCGAGCTGGGCTATCTGCCCGAGGCCCTGTTCAACTTCCTCAGCGGCATCGGCTGGTCCCTGGACGATCACACCGAGATATACGACCGGGAAACAGCGATCAAGCACTTCGATCTCAAAGACATCAACCCCGGCCCGGCCCGCTTCCCCGCGGAAAAGCTGGAATGGATGAACGGCGTCTACATCCGTATGCTCAGCATCGACGAGCTGGTGCAGCGGCTCATCCCCTACCTCAGCCGCGACCTGGGCGTCCCCGAAGAGGAGCTGGCCCGAGACGAACGCCTGCGCATCATCGCCCCCGCCATCCAGGAGCGCCTGAAAAAGCTCACCGACGCCGCGCCCCTCGTCGACTTCATCTTTGCGGATGAAATCGACATCGGCGACCCCAAACTGCTGGTTCCCCGCAAGACCACGCCCGAGCAGACCGTCGACATCCTGAGCAACATCATCGCCACGCTGGAGCAGGTGGAAAGCTGGGATGAAGAGACGCTGGAGCGGGCCCTGCGCGGCCTGGCCCAGGAGATGGGGCTGAAAGCGGGCCAGGTTTTCTCGCCCATCCGCCAGGCTGTCACAGGCAAAAAAGTGGCCCCGCCCCTGTTCGCCACCCTGGTCGCGGTGGGCCGCGAGACCGCATTGCAGCGGCTTCGGGACGCGCTCGCCCGGCTGCAAGCATGGATTCAAAGCCAATAGGCCATTCTGCGCCCCATTTCGTTCCCGAAAACCGGACAATCAGTGCTATAATTGGTTTGAAATACGACATTCATCATCACTCCCTTCAGGAGGCCCGCCATGACCCAATACCTTTATCTTTCGCTCATCCCCGAAGCCCTCATCGCCTCGATGCTTCCTCCCGAAGAATTCGGCGAATACTATACCGTTGGCGACAAGAAAAAGCATAGCGAGCAGGCGATTTTTATTGAAATCGACCCCGAATTCCGCCACCCCTTCTTCCGCATCGACGAAGCGCTGGCCCGATGCGTTCCCCATGAAAACGGCGCGCCCAAAAAATCGGTTTATGTCGCCACCTATCGCGTGCTGGAGCACATTCCCCTGGATGTGATGGGAAAGTTGTATTTGACGACTAGGTACGGCAAAGTGCTGCCGCTGGAAAAAAGCACGGATTTCCCTGAATACAATCAAAATTATTATCTCTACCAGGAAATCGCCCCGGTCTCAGTACTGGTGGCCAGCACCTACGATCCCCAGGAATTCTATCGCTTTATGACCCACGATCCCGATAATCTCATCTCCTTCCCCGCGTTGGCCTACATCGATCTGAAGCTGGGGAACCTGGATGCAGACCCGGCCAATGGCGACATCGGCGACCTGCCTTACGACTTCATCCCCATCCTGCGCGACGCTCTGCTGGCCCTGAAGAACAAAAACATCCACACCAAGATGGTGGATCGCACCCACACGGTAGAGCACCCCTACCGCACTATCAACACCGGCATCTACATCGGCAACATGGACGGGCTCATCTACTATCCCATGCCCTCCGCCGAGGTGCTGGATCGGGAGCACTTCGAGTGGTGGCACTCGGCCAACATCTAAATCCCGCCCATCGCAATCGCACACCATCAGGCCCCC
>JALXAF010000287.1 GCA_026992375.1 Anaerolineae bacterium | reverse complement strand
TCATCGCCGAGATCGAAGGCGTAGGGTTGTCCGCGGCCGCGAATCGTCCGGCGATGTGCGGATTCGACCAGCGCGTCATCGCCGATGAGCAGCGCTGCGGAAGAGCGCCGCATCATCTGCTCCATATTCTGGGCCTCGGTGGCGTAGCGGGGGGTGATTCGCCAGAAGTGACGGGCCAGCACCTTGACCAGTTCCGCAGAGGTGGCCGATTGATCTGAGAGGGCGATGCGGCAATCGTCCAGCTCCCGCGGATCGGCCATCCAACTAAACAGCAGCACGGTTTTGACCGCGCCCAGGGTAGCGATGGAAAGATCGGGCAGGATGGCGACGCTTTCGGCCAGGCGGGCGGCCGCGATGGCGCTGATGGGGGCCGCGTCGATCTCGCCATCTCGCAAGGCCCGATTGAGTTCGGTGGGCACGCCGCGGCGGAAACGCACGGGCTTGCCCGCCAGGCGCTCCTGCAATCGGAAGTAAAGGGGTTCGACGTTGAGATAATCGATAATGCCGATGGTGATCATAGTGTCGGGATTGTACCCTATCCAGTATCCAGTATCCAATATCCGGCACCCCACAGCCAATTTGTCAAGCTCCGAAACGTCTATTTTGAACCATGCCAAAAATCGTTGCGGCTATGCGGGCCTCTGTTATGGCGAGGTTGCCTAAAATCAGCTCTTGGGTCATACTATGCGCCATGTTACGCCTTCTCGCCGCAGCGTTGTTTCTGCTGACACTGACGGCCTGCGCCGCTCCCCCGGCCGTCAGTCCCATCTCGCCAACCGAAAGCCCAGCGCCGTCCATCGCCCTGGCGACCTTTACGCCCACCCCAAAGGGCGCCGCGGTCGGCGACTCGGTCGCGGCGCCCTTTGCGACGCCCGCTCCGGCTGCCACGCCCACGCGCCTGAGCAACTTCTGGCAGTTGCTTTTTCCGGGCGCCGAGATCACCCAGACGGCGGATGGGCTGGTCGCGTTTCGTCATGCGCCCAACCTGGTGCGCTACGACGTTCTGTTCGAGGGCGACCCGGTGAAGGTCCGGCAGTTGAGCCAGTGGCTGGATGAAGCGCCCGACGCCATGGCGGGCGTGAATTGCGGCTTTTATTGGGAGCATGAAGGCGCGTATCGGCACCTGGGCCTGCTGGAGGCGAACGGCCAGCGTCTGGCTTCGGTGCGGGCCAGGTGGGGCGCGGCCCTCATCGTGCGGGACGGGAAGGCGGAGATCGTGCGACAGCCCAAAAAGCGAATTCCCGCCCTGACGCTGGGTATTCAGGGCTGGCCCACCCTGTTGTGGCGGGGCGAGGTCGTGACGGAGCCGGAGGAGCTCGTTAGGGGCGAAGTGGCTCGCCGCACCGCGGTGGGAGTGGACGCGTCGGGCCGGATGCTGTGGGTGGTGGATCCCACGGGCAGCGCGTTGCAGGCTTTCGCCGAGCGTTTGCGACGCGAGGATATCGGGCTGGTGGACGCGGTGAATCTGGACGGAGGCTCTTCCACCGGGCTGCGCTGGCGGGAGGAGCCGGGCG
>JALXAF010000286.1 GCA_026992375.1 Anaerolineae bacterium | reverse complement strand
ACCCCGGCCCTCCCCCGCCAGTCGCTTCGCTCCTTTGCAGGGGAGGGAGCCGCTGGTTTGCAAAGTTTTTTGCAGACGGAGAGGTCTTCCCTCCCGCTTGCGGGGGGGAGCGAGGGGGGGCTGCCGTAGCAGAAGCCAAGCCACCGAAAGCAGACAGACCACCTTAGCAGTTACCCCAGCGCTGACTTTTGTCGAAACGCCTTGCGCGTTCTAAAATAGCCCCAATTCGGAGTGCCCTTGCCGAGAAGAATCCTTTGTCTCTCCCCTTGGAGTATCGTATGAACCGCACGGAACTGGTCTCTTATCTGGATGACCTGCTGAACATCAAAACCATTGCCGATTACGGCCCGCAAGGCCTGCAGATCGAAGGACGGGAGGATGTGAACAAGATCGCCGCGGGCGTGGATGCAGCCCACGCCACCATCGATGGGGCATTGGCCGCGGGCGCGGATATGCTCATCGTTCATCACGGCGTCTTTTGGGGGCCGCCCAAACGCATCGCGGGCGCTTTCGGCTACAAGGTGCGGCGTTTCATCGAAGCGGATCTCAATCTCTACGCCGCGCATCTCGCGCTGGACGCGCATCCCACCCTGGGCAACAACGCTGAGCTCTGCCGTTTGCTGGGGCTGACACCCGTCGGCGGCTATTTCAATTTCAAGGGGCTGGATGTGGGCGTCATCGCCGAGCCGGACGGGGCCATTCCCTTCGCTGCGCTGGCGGCCCGTTTCACCGATGCACTGCAGCCTCCGCTGAAGGTGGACGCATCGGGCCCGGAACTGGTGCGGAAGGTCGCGGTCTGTTCGGGCGATGCGGCCCGGAGCATGGAAGAGGCCTTCGACCTGGGCTGTGACACGCTGGTCACGGGCGAGCTGGATTACACCATGGCTCACGCTCCCGAGGAGCTGGGCATGAACGTCATCTACGGCGGGCATTACGTCACCGAGACGTTGGGCGTGCAGGCGCTGGCCCGACATCTGCAAGAGGTCTTTGGGCTCCCCTGGGTCTTTGTGGATGCGCCGGTGGGGCAGTAGCGCCCCGACGCGGCCGCGCCTGTGGTCGTCGCGCCTTTTCCCTACGCCGACTTGGGCCCGGTTCGCCGCAACTGTGCGAGAACCAAGCCATCTGTGGGGAAAGCCAGGGGCTGGGGCGGAGCGTCCAGCGGAACCCACGCGACGAGATCGAGATCATCGCCCGCCTGCAAGTCGCCACCGATGATCTCGCACCGAAACCAGACGCCAACGGTGTGCTGGGCCGGGTTGTGGAAGTTGGAGTGCACGGCCACCACCTGGCCCACGCTTATGTGCAGCCCTGTTTCCTCCAGGCATTCGCGTCGGGCCGCCTCGCGGATATCCTCATCCCATTCCACATGGCCGCAAGGGATGCACCAGGCGCCGGGATAGGAGCTGGTCGGGCCTCTGCGCCCCATCACAATCCTGTCTCCATCCAGAATGACGGCGGCGACGCCAACCGTGGGGTTGCGATAATGCACGAATCCGCATCGGGGACAGGCCATGCGCATACGTCCGCCTTTTTCGATGGGAATCAACGGCGTGGCGCAATGGGGACAAAAACGATATTTGGCAATGGTCGGGGCTTCTGTGGACATGGGCTCATCATCGCGCAAACACGGGCGAGAAGCAAAAATGAACGAAGTTCATCGGCCCCGGGCTGAGGCTCTTGACAAAGGCGCACCCTTGTGCGAAAATGTTTTCAATCATTAAAAATTTTTCAAATGATAAACAAAAATGAAAAAATCTGACAACAGCGATGCCACCCCTCCCCTGGACGACTTTTTCACCATCACAGATCTGGAAACCCTGAAGGCCGTGTCGACGCCTTTCAGGCAAAATCTCATGCGATTGATGGCAGAGCGCCCGCGCACGGTCAAGGGGATGGCCCGGGAGCTGGACATGCCTCCCTCGCGGCTTTACTATCACGTCAATCAGTTGGAAAAACACGGCGTCGCCCGGGTGGTGAAGACGCAGGTGGTCTCGGGCATTATCGAAAAGCACTATCAGCTCGTGGCGAAAGGATTTCGGGTGGATCGGGCGTTGCTGACGCCGGGCAGCGGTCAGGCTGATACAGCCATCGAAACGCTGCTGACCAGCACTTTTGACGCGGCCGAAAAGGAGATACGCCAGGGCTTGCAGTCGGGCGCCATCGATATGCGCAAATCCACCCACGAGCCCGGTGCCCTCTTCATCAGCCATGCCCTGACAGCGCTCTCTGCAGAACGCTATCGTTATTTTCTGCAACGCCTGACCGAGCTCTTCCAGGAATTCGAGGAGGCGGACCCCGCGAGCGAAGGCGAGGGAGGTTATCTCACGGGCCTCCTCGTCGCCATCTATCCCACTGCATCTCCCAAACCTGATGACTGATCTCATTCAGACATTATTGGAAATAACCCACTGCGAGGCGCCCCCCCCTTTACGCTCAATCATGCCTGAATCAATGATTAATGAGTGATGATTAAAGTGATAACCACGCTGATTCTACCTTTGATCATTGATCATTAATCATTTGATGAGCGTTGCCTGCAGCATGATGCCAGACATGAGCAACAACTTTCTTACTTCTGATAACGTCTATTTCAGCAACAGGAGCGCATCGCCATGAGTGAACCATCATCGACCCCGCCCGAAGTCCCGAAGCCCGGCTTACGCGATCTGCTGCGGAATCAGAATTTTCGCTGGCTGTGGCTGGGGCAAATCATCTCCAACTATGGGGATAGTCTCGCCAGCCTGGCCCTGCTGATTCTCATCAACAAGCTCACGGGCTCCACTGCGGCCCTGGCTACGGTGGCCATTCTCATGGCATTGCCTCAGGTGACCATCGGCATGGTGGCTGGGGTTTTTGTCGATCGTTGGAATCGTAAAACCACCATGATTGTCTCTGACATGCTGCGGGGCGTGGTCGTGTTAGGACTGGTCTTGGTGCGCAACCCTGAGGATGTCTGGATTTTGTACGCGCTCACATTGGTGCAGGCCACTGTGGGCGTTTTCTTTTCGCCTGCCCGCATGGCGCTGCTGGCCAACATCGTCGAGGCCGACGAGCTGCTGGCCGCCAATTCCATCGCGCAAACCAGCCGCATTCTCTTCGGGCTGCTGGGCACAGCCAGCGCCGGCGTCATCATCGGCCTGTGGAGCGATTTCGCCATCATCTTCGTGCTAGACGCCATCACCTTTTTCGTCTCGGCCATTTTCACTTGGCGGGTGATTGCGCCAGCGTCAGGCGGAAAACAAGCGCCAGCCAGCGTCCGCGTTATCTACGATGAGCTGATGACAGGCGTTCGCATCATCTTCACCTCGCGCGCCCTCACCGGCATTCTCGTTTCAGCCGCCATTGTCATGCTGGGGTTGGGCGCGGTAAATGTGCTGTTCGTGCCTTTGTTGATCAACGAACTGGGGCTGCCCGAGACCTGGTTCGGGGCTATCGAGACGGCGCAGGTGGCGGGCATGGTGCTGGGAGGAACGCTCACCGCGGCGCTGGCCATGCGTCTGCAACCCACTCGCATCATCAGTTTGGGGTTGATTGTGGTGGGCGCGGGCATTGGCGCTATCGCAGCGGTCACCCACGTGTGGCACATCATGCTGCTGCTCTTCCCCATTGGATTAGCCATGACTCCGATCAACGCGGCCATCGCCACGCTGGCCCAAATCCTGGTCAGCGATGACTTGCGCGGGCGCATTGGCGCGGCCATGCAGACCATGGTTGGCGCAGCCAACATTACCTCCATGGCGTTGGCGGGCGTGCTGGCGGAGATCATAGGAGTGCGAAACGTCTTTTTGCTGGCGGGGCTGTTGGCCGCATTCGCCGGGATCATCGCAATTCCGATTTTTGGCAAAGGTTCTGTGTCCGCTGCAGAGGTGATAGAGGCATGATCTCGCGTCGCCGCCAATCGCAAATGCTCGCAAATCCATTTGTTTCGAGGCCTGTTTGCAGATAAAATGTGGCGTGAGCTGACGCCCCACGAACCGTCTCATCCACCGAGCTTCATTCCCGTGCATCCTCTTCGCCCCAACACCCTCTCCGAAGCCCTCGACATCCTGGCCCGCCCCATGTTGGTGCAGGTGACCGCGGGGGGGCCGCCGCCCCGGATGCAGCCTCACGCCCTGCTCATGGACGCAAGCCGGGTGATGGAGATGTCCGGAATTCATCGTATGGGCGGGGAGATCATCGTTGGCGTCAACAACGACTGGGATCGATTGCTGCGTTCGCCCCTGCTGCGGCCCGGCGCCGCATGCCTGGTCGACGCGGCTAGTTTGATGGAAGGGGAAACGCCGGGCGGTGCGCTGCTCCATGCGCTGGATGCAGCCCACCCCGATAACCCCATCATCCTGGCTCTGACCGCGCTGGACGCCCGCATCGATCTGGCGCTGCGAACGGAGGATGGGCGCATTCGGCGGGAGATTCAGCCCTTGCGCCAGGCGTTGCAAAACCCGCCCGAGCAGCCCCATCTTATGCTCAACGCCCGATTTTCGCTTCCTTTCGAGGCCGCGGGCAGCGCATTGTATCGCGAAAATGATCTTTCGCCCATGCGGCCCGATGTGCGAGCCGTGGCCGCGTTGGCGCTCCTGGATGTCGCCTCGGGCCAGATCGCGTCGGCGCGCATTGCTCTGGCCATTCCCGAAGCCTGGCCCCTACTCTGTCCTGCAGCCGAAGCCTTGCAGGGACAAGCGCCAAAAAAGGAGGCCATCGAGGCTGTGCTCCGTCTCGCCATACGGAATTGTCTACAACCTCGGGCCTCCGCCCCGGAATTCTCTCTCGCCTTGTCACCACATCTAATTCGAGAAGCGCTGGACCGTGTAATTTCCCGCCTCCTTGCCAGCGCCTGACTCGCTGGATGATGTTACACGCTCGCCTCTTGCAGGAATGTCCAGGCTAGCAAAGCGCTGATAACAATCAAAATAAGTACTGTCATAACGCCACCTCCTGGCGTTCATCGGAAAAATGAATGAATGTGCTCTTATTATCGCAAGTCAATGTGAAAATTACCTGAAAAAGAACCGATTATTTGATGACAGTTTTGTCATGTTATGTTACGATTAGATGATGAGAAGACTCCCTCTTATCTCTTAAACGCCCGTGCGTTGATTTTTCGGTAAGCGGAACACCAAATTTTTCGATTGTCGCCTTGTTTCATGCCGCGTGTCATTGTCAAATTGGGCCAGCCATTGAGCCAGACCGTCGGACAACGCCGCCTCTCCTTCGATCTGCCCGCAGGAAGCACGGCTGCGACGCTGTTGGACGCGCTGGCGCAGCGTTATCCCGGGTTTGCCGAGGCGTTTCGGGGGGATGATTTGGAACGGGAGTCCCCTTACATCTTCTTCCTCAACAGCCGTCCGGTGACGCCGCCCAACTTCGATGCCGCCCGCCTGCAGGATGGCGATGTAGTGCATCTGGTGCTGCCCGTGGTGGGAGGCGGCCATGCCTGAGCCGCTCCCGCTCCAGTTCTACGCCCGCTCCGCCGTGGATCTGGCCCCCGACCTGCTGGGCAAACGCCTGGTGCGGGAGCTGGAC
>JALXAF010000285.1 GCA_026992375.1 Anaerolineae bacterium | reverse complement strand
TCCTCGATGGCCTGCTGCGCCAGGGCCAGAGCTTTCTCAGGGGCTCCGGCAGCGCTGTACGCCTGAGCCAGATTCGAATCGACAATGGAGGGCGGATAAGCGTCGTACAACTTGCGCAAGATGGGCAGCGCCTTATCCTCCTGATCCGTCAGATCGTAGAGCGCAGCCATCATGGAAAGGATGTCGGGATCATCGGGCGTCGCCTGATAAGCCGCTTCCAGCTCGGTCAACGCCTCTCGAAACTCGCCCGTCAGCACGAGATTATCGGCGTTCGACTTGTGCTCGTAGGCGATGGAAACCTGAGGATCAACCGGGAAGAGCTTGTTGAAAGCCCAGACGCCCCCCACCATCAGCGCCAGGATGCCCACAATCACAGCGCCGGTGATGAGGATGCGCTTGCGCAGATTTTTCTGCGCCGTCACATCCAGCCACCACCACCAGCGTTCTTCGGGGGATGGCTGCGACGGCAGCGCCTCGCGCAGGGTTCTCAATCCCCCCAGGGGCGCCAGCTCCGCCCGCAGATCGCCAGCATGACGCCGCACCGCGCCCTGCACCTCCTGCCAGCGGACGCGCTCCGCGCGTAAATCCACGTCGCGGGCCTCCAGTTGCGGCAGCAGTTCGAAAATGCGATCCAGGTGTTCCAACAACGCCCGGGCCTGATCCGCGCCCGCACCCCGAACGTTCACCGCTATCGTATAGCTGGTCTCCAGCAGATCGCGCAATTCATCGGCCTGCGTGCGCGTCTGCCTGGGTATGGAGCGAGCCATATCTCAACCGTTTTCCTCCGCTGCCGGGGCTGCTTCGATGACTTTGGCCTCGGCCTCCGCCTTGGCCTTGGCTTTGGCCTCGGCCTCCGCCTCCTGCTGCTCCTTCTCTCGTCGAAACTCGTCGTACACCCGCCCGATGCCCGACCGTATCTGCGATTCGATCTTGGAAGAGCGCTTGGAGGGGATGGGGAACCAGGGGCGCATCTCGGGCGTGAGCAGACTGGCCGTCTCCTGCTTGGTCAGGCCCGCGTCGAACAGATTTCGGGTGCGCTGCCGCAAAAACGTGAGATACTCGATGAGATAATCCAGCTCTCTGACGCTGCAAATCGGGCCGTGCCCCGGGATAATGTATTTGGGGTCCAGCTTTTGGATGAGCTTCAGCGCCTCCAGCCACTCCTTTGAATTCGCCTGGGTCATAAAGGGATGCTGATCCAGCCAGACGATATCGCCAGCGAACAGCACCCGCTCCTTTGGCAGCCAGATGATGCTGGTGGCGGGCGTGTGCCCCTTGACGTGAATGACCCGCACCACCCGATTGCCCCGCACCACAGTCAACTTGTCCTGAAAAGTGATGGTGGGGACGACGATGCGCAGATCAGTAAACTGCGCCCGGATCTCCGGTTGCTTCTTGAAACTATCGCGCACGCGCTGCTTGAAATTATCGCTGTAATTGCGCATGTGCTTCCAGGCCACCTCATGAGCGATGACCACATCGCTGAGCCATTGGCTGCCCAAACAGTGCCCGCGATGATGATCTGTGATGATGACGTAGCGGATTGGCGCGCCGCCGCTGGTCTCGTCGATGGTCGCACGCCACGCCTTGGCCTCATTGGGAATCATGGGCGTGTCGAAGCAGATGACGCCATCGTTGGTGACGATAAATCCTGTATTGCTGTTGTAGAAGCCGGTTTCAGCGTAAACGCCAGGAGCAAGTTCGAACATTTCAGTGAGCAGTATTCAGTAGGCAGGCAGTGCGAATGACCGCGCCGATGAGAACGAAAATCTCACGCAAAGGCGCAAAAGCCGCCAAGGATTCTTTGCTTCTTTTTTTCTTTGCGCCTTGGCGACTTTGCGTGAGATCTATTTTCTGAACAGCAATCAACCTCGCGTGCAGCTTGCCATCAATCGATATCGGGAAGATCGAAAGCGAACGCCTGCAAAAGATGCAGCGCCTTGTGCATGGTTTCCTCATCCGGGGCCGCGCCCTGAATCATCTCTGGCGAGCCGCCACCCTGAACGCCATAGGCTTCCTTCACCTCCGCCAGGCTCTCCAGCATGTCCAAAGGAACGTTGCTGCTGCGGCCCGCGGCCCAGCGCGGACGCCCGCCGCCCGCCCATCCTAGCAAAGCGACCACATTGGGGACGGCGATAAGGGCCTGGAGCAGTCGACTCAGCTCTTTGACATCGTCGGACTCGAGGATGTGCAGCACGATGTCTACGCCGCCGGAGTGAGGCGCTTCGGCGATGAGGCGTCTGGCTTCGGCCTGGGTGAGGAGGTCCCGAGCCTGACGCAGGGCTTTCTGGCTCTGCTGCATCTGCTCCTGCAGGCGCTCGATGGCCGCGGGCAGGTCCTCGACGCCCGTAGTCAGCATGGCGCTCAGCTCGCGCGTGACGCGAATGCGCTGGAGATGGTCGGCGTTCGCCCGACCGCCCGCCAGAAAATACACCCGGGTCTGATCCCCGCGTCGCTCCAGGCGGGTGATGACCAGATGCCCGATCTCCGACGTATTTCGCACATGCGTGCCGCCGCAGGCCGACCAATCCAGTCCCTGGATTTCGACCACGCGGATGGGCCCATCCACCGTCGGCGGCTTGCGCAAGGGCAGATGAATGGCCTCCGCCAGAGGATATTCGCGGGCGGTGATGGGCCGGGCCTCGGAGATGGCGTTCTGCACGAAGGCCAGCACCCGGTTCACGGCCTCGTCATCGGGCGGCGGGCCGGGCAGATCGATGGTGACGGTGTTGTCGCTGAGATGAAAACCAATGGTAGGGCGATAGAGGATATCCTGAAATGCGGCCGAGAGCAGATGCTGGCCGCTGTGCTGCTGCATGTGATCATAACGGCGGGCCCAGTCGATTTCGCCCGAGACCTCGTCCGCGTCCTGGGGCAGGGGCGCTTCCAGCCAGTGGATGATATTCCCGTCATCGTCGCTGCTCACGTCGATGACGCGCACGCCGCCCAGCAGGCCCGTGTCGTGGGGCTGACCGCCGCCAGTGGGGTAGAAGATGGTGCGATTGAGGATCACGCCCGGGCGCTCGCCATTCAGGCGCTGCATAACACGGGCGGTGAAGGTAGTGCGATAGGGGTCTTGCCAGTAGAGTTTGCGAGTGGGCATAGAAAGGATATTGGAGATTTGGTATTGGTATTGGATATTTGGGCGCGGTTCATTTTCTTTCAAATCGACGATTAGTCACATGAGGCGCGCCATCTGACAGGATAACACAAGGATCGGGCGGGGTCAATGGGGAAATGAAAGAAATTTCGAAATTGGCGAAGATGAAGCCACCGAAAAAACCTTATCGCACGCAAAGTCACAAAGGCGCCAAGAAAAAAAGATGGGGTTCGCTAAGGCAAATGGCGCAGCCCCCCTGGCGTCATCATTTGCCCTGCCGCCAGCCTTCTTTTATAATCATCTCATTGCGTTCATTCCTTTCGCCCATTCATCTTTCGTGTGAGGAGGTCATCATGTGGAAAAAAACAATCATTGTCACACTAATTTTAGTAATGGCTATCTGGATTGCGCCGCACCACATTCAAGCGACCGATGGTGATACACCAACAACCGGAGAAATCGTTATTAACGAAATAATGATAAATCCAGCTGGAAACGAATCTGCAGCAGAATGGTTTGAGTTGTACAACACTACTTCAGAAACACGGGATCTCAATGGCTGTTCTGTATCGGACGGTGAAGGAACATACACATGGAGCACATCGACAATAATTCAGCCTGGTCAATACTTCGTGCTTTGTTATGATGACACAGATGCCAGTGCGCCACCAACATGTGATACAGTGTATGGCTCTTCAGCCGGAAGTCTCCAACTTTCGAATAGCGGAGATAATCTTGAACTCAGCTGTGGTGGCACGATCATTGATGCAGTCCCAGGTAGCGGCAAATGGAGTGGAGGATTCGACAGGAATGGACAATCACAGGAATTCAACACCCGCGGAGGCGATCCAGCTACTGAAAATGACAATACTGACAAATGCGGTTCAACAGACTACTGGTGCGATACGCCAAAAGATGCTGCATACAATTATGCTGGGAGTGAATACGGTACCCCAGGCGCAAAAAACACTGACTGGACTGGCCCAAACGCCATCACCTTCGCGGGCATGAACGCCACCAACGGAGTCAGCAATAACCTGCTCATCGCCCTGCTGGCCGGGTTCAGCGCCCTGCTTTTCGGCGGCTTCTGGCTGCGCCGCCGCACCACGCGTTAGTCAACATCCTATCACAGAAAGGAGACATCCCAATGAAGAAGAAGCCTTATCGCACTCCGCGCATCCAGCACAAAGGCCAGCTCAAGCAGTTTGCTGGATCGCCCCTGGGCAAAGACCTGGGCAATCCCTTGGGCCTGCCGCAAAAGAAGTAAGCGGCAAAAGGTGCGGCGCATTCACAGAAACCGCGCCGCACCTCTAACACAACATTACAAGGCAATTTCCAGGACGTTTTTATTTATTGGGATCGTATTTGCATGAACGGCCTTCCACGCCGTTCATGTGGATGCAGAGCTTGATGATGGCGGGACGCCAGTAGGTTTCCCCCGGCGGGCTGGGATCCATGATGGCCCAATAGTACTGCTCGTCCTGTTTGGTCCAGTTGGGATCGGGCATGTAGATGAGGGACATGACGCCCACCCAGGGCCAATGCTGCTCGGCCCACTGATAGGCCCGCACCAGGTAATCGCCCTGCACGTACATATTGATGCCCGCGCCGGCCCCATGCCAGTAATAGGGGCTGTCGGGTCGATCATCCCAGGTCCAGCCGAATTCGAGGATGGCGATCTGCTTGTCCACATCGCCATAGCGCTCCATCAGTTTGCGGATGTCTTCGGCGTGGCGGAAGGAGTAGACGCGCAGACGCTCTGCGGGGCTCGGATCATTGTTGTAATACTTGGGATTGGTGGCGACATCGGCGGGATCGGTTTCGGGCGGTAGGGCGTAACCCGCGGCATGGATGCCCAGCATGTCGAAGTAGCCATCACTGTTGCCGCCCATGGCCTCGTACATCTGGGTATAGAATTTGATGTCGTACATGGCGTCGGCTTGATCCGCTGTGGTGGGGGCCATGCCCGCGGTGATGACGATGGCGTTAGGATCATTGGCCTTGATGGCGGCGTAGGCCTTCTTTAGCAACATCGCGTAGCTAGCGGGATCAACCGGCTTGCCGCCCCATTCACGCGAGAGATTGGGCTCGTTCCATATCTGATAAGCGTGAATACGTCCGCGGTAGCGAGCAGCCATATCCCCCACGAAACGGGCGAATTGGTCGGCGTTTTCGGGGGGATCGCCCGCCCAGAACGCTTTATCGCTGGGCGAAACCCGCACCAACAGATTGAGCTGATGCTGCGCGACCTGCTTCACGATGCGATCGGAGATGCTCCAATCGTAGACGCCCGGGCCCGCGCCTTCGATATCCTGCCAGGCGAACCACTGCTTCACCCAATGAAATCCTACGTCGGACATCAAGCCCAGGTCGCGGTCCGCGGTCTCGGGTCGCCACCACAAAAACGCCTGCGCACCATAATCGGGGGATTTGACATGCACGGGCCGATTGGAT
>JALXAF010000284.1 GCA_026992375.1 Anaerolineae bacterium | reverse complement strand
ATGTAATCCTGCTCGTCGGTCGAAATCTGGATGAGGCAAACCTGATAATGATACGCGTACATGCTGTTGGATTCAGTGTCCAACGCGAAGCGTCCGGCCTGTTCCAGGTCCGAAACCAGGGATTTTAATTGTGTGGGGGTTGTGATGAGGGTGGGGGGCGGGAGTTCTGGCAACATGCCCTCATTATCGCCATCTTTGGGGCGCTTGTCTATTTCTGGATGGAATCTGCGCAATGAAGGCGGGCCGCGAGCGGTTCCTGATGTTTTCAATCTTTTCTGGCAACTGCGTGAGTACTGTCGTTCTCGTATCATTCGCCCTTCTATTCGCCACGAATGACGTAGAAAAAGTAATGCCCAACATAGCAAGGCCAAAAATCGCGAAGACACGACGACACGAAGGCGAGAAGAGGGAAAGTGGCAGGTGGCAGATGGCGGATGGCAGATGAAATCGTCGTCTCATGTCGTGCTGCTATTGAGCTGCGGGCTGAAGGCAGCCTGCATCGCTTAGCCTTCCAGGCAAAACAGGACGCCCTCAAATGTAAAAAACCCCGCTCGCGATGGGCGGGGTTTTTGCTGCGTCAGGGGAACGTCGTCTAATCCCGGTTCGGGGCGAAAACGTCTATCATCAAGATTGGATCGCCCAGGGGATAGAGGATGGGATAGGTCGCGCCATGATCGATGTATTCCTGCACCTTGGCCTTGACCTCTTCGGGCGTGCCGCTGGCGGTGATCCGCTGCACCAGCTCATCGGGAACCAGGTGCATGGCTTTCTGAATCTGCTCGTGGGTGGCGGGCCAGCCCAGGATGCTCTGAATTTCCTGCACCACCTCGGGCTTGACGCCGCTGGCCTTGGCGATATGCGGTTGCTGCGCCAAATACTGGGTGAGCAGCTCGCGAGCGCCGTCCAGCGCTTTTTGACGATCATGATCCACCGAGCAAACCACCAGTTGCGGGCGATCCAGATCGTAAACCGTTCGCCCGGATTTGTGCGCGCCTTTGTCCAGCTGTTCCATGGCATAGTCGTTGTACTCGGGCGGCACGCAATAGTTCAGCACCGCGCCGTCAGCGATCTCGCCGGTCAACTCCATCATCTTCGGACCCGTGGCGCCGATGTAGATGGGGACGTTGCGGGGTTCGCGGCGGCCATGCACCACATCCAGTTCGATGCCGTCCACATGGATGAATTCGCCGTGGAATGTGACGCGTTCCAGCGCCAACAGTTTTCGCATGACATACACGGTTTCTCGCATGGCCGTCAGGGGCTTGCGCCGGTGAATGCCCACGTTGCGGGCCAGCGGATCCCACCATGCCCCTATGCCGCAGATGATGCGGTTGGGAGCCAGATCATCGAGGGTGAGATAAGTGGATGCCAGCAATCCGATGTTGCGGGTCCAGTTGTTGATGACGCCGCTGCCGATCTTGATACGTTCTGTCACGGCGGCGTAAGCGGCCATGGGCACAATGGCGTCGCGCACCAGGCGCGATTCCGCCTGCCAAACAGCTTCGAAACCCTTTTGTTCGGCATATTGAGCCAGTTTCATGCCCTCCCGAATGGGATGGGCGTCTTGCAAATACAAACCTACGCGATCCACACGCGCCTCCATGGTTGAAATGTGGGGATGTTCGGATATGATAATGTGGACGGCTTCGCTGGCGGATTATCCATTGTCAGCGTTGAAAGACGTCCTTCATTGTATGCACGGAATGAGTTTTGGTCAAGGAAGGTTGATTGCGGGCGTTGGCGTTATTTCTCGATGCCCGCCATCTTCAGGCCCGCGTCAAGGATGTCGTTCAGCTTGTCGCCATGGGTGGTCTCGGCATAGACGCGAATGAGGGGCTCGGTGCCGCTGAAGCGAATGGTGAGCCAGCCGCCATCTTCCATGATGAATTTGTAGCCGTCGATGGTGACTTTCTCTGTGACCTTCAACCCGGCGATGGTCTGCGGCTGGGCTGCATCCAGACGTTTTTTCGCCTCTTCCTTGAATTCATTGGATTCCAGCGGCGTGTCGATGCGGTGATAGTAGTGCGGCCCTCCCACCATCTCGAACAGGCGATCCAGCAATTGGGTGGGCTTGAGGCCCGTTTTCACCATCAAATCCAGCAGGAAGAGATTGCCCAGGATGCCGTCGCGTTCGGGAATGTGGTCGCCGAACGCGTAGCCGCCGCTCTCCTCGCCGCCGATCATGGCGTGCACTTCCTGCATCTTGGGGGCGATGTACTTGAAGCCCACGCCCGTCTCGTAGATGGGCACGTCGAACTTGGCGGCCAATTTGTTGAGCATGGTGGTGGTATTCAGGCTCTTGACGATGGGCCCGCGCTCGCCGCGGATATCCAGGAAATACATGGCCAGCAGACCAAACACTCGCAACTGGTCCACAAATTGGCCGTTTTCATCGCCCAAACCGCAGCGATCTGCGTCGCCATCCATGATGCAGATGGCGTCGGCGTGGTGCGCTTTGCCAAAGGCCAGGCCCGCATCAACGTTGGGCGGGATGGGCTCGGGCCGTTTCATCTCCGGAAAGATGGGGTTGCGTTCGGCGTGGGTTTCGAAGACCTGAGTTGAGCCCCCGGCCAGCAATTCGCTGAGCCAGCCAGCGCCATTGCCCCACATGGGCTCCACGGCCACGATCAGGCCCGCATCGCGGATGGGCTGCAAATCCACAAGCTTCTCGATCTGGGTCACGTACGCAGGCTTGGGATCAAAGGGCATGATCAGCCCGGCATCTACGCCATCGTCGAATTTCGTGCGCTTGACGTCGGTCATGTCATCGGGAATGCGGGCCTCGATGGCTTTCAGGCCCGAGGGAGCGATGGCTCCGCCCTGAGGATCGCGCACCTTGAAGCCGTTATCGCTGGGCGGGTTGTGGCTGGCGGTGATGTTGATAGCGCCGATGGCGTTGCGAGCCACCACGCTGTAGGAGATGACCGGCGTGGGTGTGCTGAATCCGGCGAAATGCACCGGGATGTCGTTGGCGGCCAGCACTTCGGCCACGGCCGCGGTGAAATCCTCCGCGCCGAAACGCCGGTCGCCGCCCACGACCACGCCTTGTTGCACCTGCTCGGGTGCATAAGTCGCCTTGAGATAGTCGGCGAAACCCTGGGCGCAGCGTCGCACGTTGTCGAAGGTGTAATCTTCGGCGATCTTGCCGCGCCAGCCATCGGTTCCGAATTTGATTTTGAATGCCATGAGTCTTGATCCTTGATGCAAATCTGTTTTGGGGTTACAGCGCGGTTCGTTCTCTTTCAAAACAATCTCTGCAATTTTCCCGTCAAACGTCATACGTCAAACGTCTAGAAGAGCCTTTTCGCCATGCTTTGACGCTTTACGTTTAACGCGCTTTGCCAGGCGATGGTCGTCTAAAAATGCAAAGATGCCGGATAGACGATCTGAACCATGCCGGGTTTACCAGTTGATGTTGGGAGATGTGCGACTGGGCTCCACGTCCTTCAGGCGTTCGATATCCGCGTCCACCATCATCTCCACCAGTTCTTTGAATGTGACCTCGGGCTCCCAGCCCAATTTTCGACGGGCCTTTGACGCGTCGCCCACCAATAGATCCACTTCGGCGGGGCGGTAGTAGCGGGGATCGATCTTGACATAGCGTTCCCAGTCCAGATCGGCGTGCTCGAAGGCGATGCGGATGAGCTCGCCCACGGTGTGGGTTTCGCCCGTGGCCAGCACGTAATCATCGGGTTCATCCTGTTGCAGCATCATCCACATGCCGCGCACATAATCGCCGGCGAAGCCCCAATCGCGGCGGGCATCGAGATTGCCAACTCGCAATTCGTCGGCCAGGCCCCACACAATGCGAGCCACGCCCATCGAGACTTTGCGGGGCAGAAACTCCAGCCCGCGGCGGGGCGATTCATGGTTGAACAGGATGCCCGAAACGGCGAACATGTCGTAGCTTTCTCGATAATTCACCGTGATCCAGTGACCATACACTTTGGCCACGCCATAGGGGCTGCGAGGCCAAAAGGGCGTGTTCTCCCTCTGGGGCACTTCCTGCACTTTGCCGAACATCTCGCTGCTGGAGGCCTGATAGAAACGGATGCGCTTGTCTACGATGCGGATGGCTTCCAACATGCGGGTGACGCCCAGGCCCGTGACCTCGCCCGTCAGGATGGGCTGGCTCCAGGATGTGGGCACAAAGGATTGAGCTGCGAGATTGTACACCTCGTCCGGACGATGCTCTTCCAGGAGCCCGATGAGGCTGGTTTGGTCGATGAGATCGCCGTGAACGATCTGGATTTTGTGTTGAATGTGCTGGATGCGGCTGAAATTGCTGGTGCTGCTGCGGCGCACGACGCCGATGACGTCGTAGCCTTTTTCCAGCAGCACTTCGGCAAGATAGGAGCCATCCTGGCCCGTAATGCCGGTTATCAATGCCTTTGGCATGGTCATACCTCGTTGTATGGATTATCTCTTCACTTTTTCTCGCCACTCATCGAGGATGTCGGCGAGGGTTTGTTCGAGAGGGATGTCGGCCCGCCACCCTGTTGTTCGTTGCAGTTTGGACGGATCGCAGACGATGACGGGAATGTCGGAGGGGCGCATACGTTCGGGATCGATCTCGGTGCGGATGGGCGTTCGACTCATCTCCAGCAGAATGTCCAACATCCGCTTGATGCTGACGGCCCGGCCGCTGCCGACGTTGTACACATCGCCCGCCTGGCCCTGGTTGATGAGCAGCCAGTAGGCCCGCACCACATCCCGCACATCGGTGAAATCTCGATGGGCGTCCAGGTTGCCGTGCCGCAGCACGGGAGGTTTCAGCCCCGCCTCGATCTCGGCCACCTGTTTGGCAAAGCTGGACGCGACGAACATCTCCCGCTGGCCCGGCCCGATGTGATTGAATGGACGCACCCGCACCGCCTGGATGCCGTGGCTGTGATGATACTGCCAGCCCAGCATTTCCTGGGCCACCTTGCTCACCGCATAGGGCGAGATCGGGCGCAAGGGCGTTTCTTCATCGATGGGCAGGTCTGCTTGCTCGATGGCGCCGTATTCCTCTCCAGAACCGATTACCAGGATGCGGCCCTCCAGCCGCGCGTCGATCATGGCCCGAAAGATATTGAGCTGGATGTGCACGTTCTGATCAAATGTCGCCCAGGGGTTTTTCCACGAATAGGGCACAAAAGATTGTCCCGCCAGATGGAAGATGAAGTCCGGTCGCCGGCGGGCCATGAGGTCGATCACCGCGGTTTCATCTTGCAGGTCGATATGCTCGAACCGAACGCGAGGAGAATCGATCTCCGGCAGGGAAAGCTTATAGTAAACCGAGCCGACGATATCCAGATCGGTTTCTTGTAGCAGATAGGTGATGAGATGGCGGCCAACAAAACCGGCCGAGCCAGTGATCAGAGCGCGCATAAAAGAATTATACCAAAGAGACGGAGAAATCGGAGAGTATGCCCGGTCGGTTATCTGCGGGGGCGCTGCTTTGAAAATAGAATAAGTCACGCCGCAATAGGTACGGGCTGCAAGGATACTTGATAGCCCAAGCGACGCAGTTGACGCATAAGGTAGTCCACCTTGGCCTCTTTTCGCCGCGAGTCAAAGTG
>JALXAF010000283.1 GCA_026992375.1 Anaerolineae bacterium | reverse complement strand
ATGAGGAGTTGCGGGTTGCAGGAAAGCCCCATGGCGATCATCACGCGCTGTCTCATGCCACCGGAGTATTGGTGCGGATAGGAGTCCAGCCGACTGGCTGCTCCTGGAATGCCGACCATCTCCAGCAGCTCGATAGCGCGCTTCCGGGCCTGGTGCTTATCCATGCCAAGATGCAATTGCAACGCCTCCATGATCTGCTGCCCGATGGTCAACACCGGATTCAGCGAGGTCATGGGATCCTGGAAGATCATGGCGATGCGATTGCCGCGCACTTGTCGGACTTCGTCATCCGTCATCTGTAACAAATCCCGACCATCAAACCATACTTCGCCAGCGACGATTTTTCCTGGTGGCTGGGGGATAAGACGGATGAGTGACATGACTCCGACGCTTTTCCCGCTGCCGCTTTCTCCCACAATTGCCAGGGTTTCACCCTCATTCAGCTTGTAGGATATGCCGTTTACTGCATGTACGACGCCATCCTGCGTAAAAAACTGTGTTTTTAGTCCTTTGACTTCCAGTAGAGCAGCCATTGACTCTCCTTAAATCATCTTACGGCTCAAGAAACCAAGCCAAAAAGAACATATAAATGAGCGACAGACAATACTTGATTGTCAGATTATGAGTTTAGCATAAGAAGAAAAAAACTGTCAAACGAAACGATAGGGGGGTAAAGAGGCGTACAATTTCGGATGAAAGTCTTAATCCAGCGCCACGATTTGCTTCACCCAGGCCACCTGTTGCTGCAGCAACGCTGCGGCATCGGCATCGGAATTAGCCTGGACCACCACGTGCAGGAGGGGACGATCCGCGTCGGGGCGGATCAAGGCCCAGCGCCCGTCTCCGGCCGAAAAACGCACGCCGTCGATGGCGTCGATGATGTATGGCCCGACGCCTTCGTTCACCTCTCGCATCACCCGCCCCTTGGCGTCCCATGGACAAGGCAGTGTGGCGCGCATCCAGTGAAATTCGGGTAGGCCCGTTGCGATCTGATGCAGGGTCGTTTTCTCCAGGGCCAGCAGTTCCAATAATTTCGCCAGCGCAAACATGGCGTCGGGCGCAGGATGTAGTTGGGGCAGGATGAAGCCTCCGCTGCAATCCAACGCAGCCAAAACGCCCTCCTCTTCGGCCACAGCCATGAGGGATTGAATCGCGACTTTGGTGCGGATGACCCGGCCGTGGTGGGCGGCGGCCATCTCCTCGAAGATGGTGGGGCAATCCACTTGCAGGGCGATGACGCCGCCAGGCTGTTTTCGCCACAGCAATTCGGCTATGACCGCGCCCGCGACGATGTCTTCGATGCGCGTCCCGGTTTCATCCACCAGATAAAGCTTTTCGCCGCCGACGTCGAGCTTGGCGCCCATGTCTCGTTCCATGGTGGAGGTCAATTTCCCCAACATAGTCAGGCTTTCCTCCCATTCGCTGGGAGAGCTGGCCAGCAGTTGGGCTTCGGGACGAGCGTTCAGGCCCACCACATCCACCAACAGGTGCTCCAGCAGGGGGTCCAGCACATCCACGGTGGCGCCGTGCGCGTAATCCACGGCGATGGCGAAGCGCCGCTGCTGGATATGCTCGCGCATCAGCGCATCCAAAAACGCCCGGGAATAGCGTTTTTTTACATCCACAGCATATTCGATGGACCCGATTTCATCCACCTGCACCCGGCGGAAATCCTCCCGGAAGAAGAGCCGCTCCACCTCCCGCTCTTTGGCCCGACCCAGGTTGAGTCCGCGATGGTTGATGAATCGGATATCAACCACCTGCCCATCGTGGGGCGAGATGCGCACATGCACGCCCGCGTTGGCGTCGGTGGTGCGGGTGAAGTAGCGGGCCACGGGGATGGGCTGGGTGCGCAGATCCAGCACCTGCACGCCCGCGGCGGGCAGCCCCGAGATGACAGCCCGTTTTAGCATCCGCGAGCCGGGGTGCCTATCCCGGTTGATGGTGACAACGCCGCCTTTGGGGAAGCTGGCGCCAAAGGCCACCCCCAGCTTCGCTGCAAACTCGGGCGTCAGGTCCACATTCACCACGCCCGTAACGCCGAAACGCCCGAACAGCGCCCGCCGTCCCTGCCCGCCCCAGATGATGCTCTCCCGCACCTCTGCGCCCGGCTCAACTTCTTTGTTGGGCCATATCTTGACATTGGGATGAATGACCGCACCCTCGCCCACGATGGTTTTATCGCCGATGACCACGCTCTGATGCACGTGTGCGTTGCGTCGCAGCACGCATTGCTTGCTGATGATGGCGCCGTTGATCTCGACGCCTTCGCCCACATAGCAGCCGCGCCACAAAATGCTGCGCGAGATAGAGGCCCGCTCGTGCACCACGGTGTCATCCCGGATGACCGTGGGCCCCTGGATGACGGCTCCGGCCTTGATGCGCACGTTATCGCCCAAAAACACCGGCCCGATGACCTGGGCCGCGGGGTCGATATCCACATTGCGTCCCGCCCAAACGCCCGGAGCCAGCAGCTCGCCAAAGGGGCCATGCCGCACCCGATTTTCCAGCATGTCGCACGTGGCCTGCATGTAGGCTGGCGGCGCGCCCACGTCGCACCAGTAGCCCGAAAGGGGCAGCCCATACAGCGGGCGGTTTTCCTTCAATAATATGGGGAAAAGATCATTGCTGAAATCGAAGAGCTCGTTCGCGGGGACTTTCGCCAGAATGCGGGCGTCGATGACATAAATGCCGGTGTTGACCAGATCGGAAACCACCTCGGCCCAACCGGGCTTTTCGACAAACTGCACGATGCGGCCATCAGGCTCGGTGATGACCATGCCATATTCCAGCGGATTGGAGGTGCGATGCAGCCCCACCGTCACCTGCGCCCTTTTTTCATAATGAAACTCGATGAGCTGGCGCAAGTCCATGTCGGTCACTGCATCGCCGCTCAGCACCAGCACGGTTTCGTCCGGCTCCACCAGGCCCGCCTTGATGGTGTTCAGCACCCCGCCCGCGGTGCCCATGGGCGATTCTTCGACCGCGTACCGCAGTTTTACGCCCAACCCCGCGCCTTCGCCCAGATGTCCCTGAAACAAATCGGCCTGGTGCTGCAAGGTCAACACAATGTCGGTGACGCCGAATCGCCGCAGCCACTGGATGATGTGAGTCACCACCGGCTTATCGACCAGGGGGATGAGGGGCTTGGGGCGAGAGAGAGTCAGGGGGCGCAATCGAGACCCCTGGCCGCCCGCCATGACAATAGCTTTCATAACGGCTTTTTGATGAGTAATGACAACTGCAAATTACGCGAGCTACTTTAAGAATACCATACCTCGTCAATTTCAACAGACCGTGCAATAATCGAAAAGAAGTGATGTTCGGGTTATATTGTTTCCGTATGATCCCGACAGACGGCTACTGCGGTATAATGAGGCGAGTTCTCTGAAAAAAGGCGGGATTCGCCGCTGATAACGCGGATCAGGCGGATGAGCGCGGATGAAATCAAAAAATCCGCGAGAATCCGCACGATCAACGTCATCCGCAGCGAATCAAATTTTTATCCACATCCAAGATGAATGCACTCGCTTTTTGCCAAACGTATCATCTTGAACCAGCAAAAACAATTCTCTTCCCATGCCATTTCTCTCCAGACACCGTCACAAACTCGCGGCCATTGCGACATTGACAATCATCTTTTCGATTTATCTGATTACATTACTGCCAGATATCCTTCCAGGAGACAGCGGCGAATTTCAGGCGCTCATTCCGGCAGGTGGCGTGTTACATCCCAGCGGTTACCCACTCTACCAGATCCTGGGCAAAGCCGAAGTCTTCCTTCTGCCGGTAGGGACTATTGCCTGGCGCGTTACACTACTTTCTGCCATCTTTGCCACGGCAGCGGCCGGGGTTGCCATGCTGCTGCTCAGGGAATGCAGTCTGACGCCCCTTTTTGCCATTCTTGGCGGAGGGATACTGGCATTGACGCCCATGCTTTGGCGCCAGGCAATCATTGCCGAAGTTTATACATTGGCGGTTTTACTTCTTATGCTGATTTGGTTGGCGGGATGTCGGCTTTACCATGGTAAAGGGGGCCTTTTGCTCCTGGCGTTCCTCTCCGGATTGGCTTTGAGTCATCACCTCATCCTTGCCGCGACGCTGCCCTGGCCTTTTGTCGCACTCTGGCGACGCAGAGAGGAAATATCTCTCCAGCGCACCCTGATAGCCTTCTTTTTGTTTTTGGCTCCATTCAGCCTGTATAGCCTGACTATCTACAATGCCCGCAAATGGATGGCTGTGTTTCCGGGAAAGACCTTCGGATATCCAGACGCCATCGTGCGGGGATACATTTCTCCGTTCTGGCTGGCAGGATTTAGAGGATACATTACCGGGGGCGGATACACGAATTCCTCCAGCGCACTTTGGCGATTACAAATACACGACTGGATTCCAGTCATTCACCTGGTAAGCAAATGGATTTTTACCAACTTTGGTCTGCTGGGCATTGTTTTGACTATGATTGGTGTATGGCAACTCTATCACAGGCAGCGTTTCATGTTGACAATGACTTTGCCATCATTCCTCGTGGTGGCTTTGTTTTCAGGGCGTTACAACATCGTTTTCCATGAAGAAACCGGTTTTTTCAGCGTAGCATTGGTTATTGTGAGTGTGTGGATTATATTTGGAGTCAAAACATTATCGGATATCCTTACGAACAAGAAGCGTGTTTTTTCTATCCTCTTGGTCCTATTCTTGCTTTTGATGGAAATTTTGGCCTTCGGGCAAAACCCCGTCTACTGGCCCGAAATGCACACATCTGACCTTACCCCGCGAGAATGGGCCGCTACAAGCCTGGCCGAGGCTGAGCCGGACAGTATCATATTTGGCGATTGGGGCTACATCACGCCCTTGCGTTACATGCAGTTTGTAGAACATCTCAGAGAAGATGTAATGGTCGTGCATGCACCGCTGGGGGATGACGCCTTTATGACAGATCTCCTGGCGCAAACCTCTCAAATGGGCAAGAAAGCCTATCTGCTGCAACCCAAACCTGATTCTGGCCCCACGCTGGTTTCGGCCGACTCTGACGCTGAGTAAATGTCCGAACCCGCCACACTGCAAGGCGTCATCGAGCGTCTCACCTTTCATAATCCCGAAAATGGCTACACCGTGGCCAAGGTGGCGACGCGGCGCGGGCTGGTGACGGTGGTGGGCAATATGGCCGGGGTGCATGTGGGCGCGTCGGTGGAGATGCGGGGCGAGTGGGCCAATCACCCAAAGTTCGGGCGGCAGTTCAAGGTGCAGGAGTATCGCACAGTGCTGCCGGCCACGGCCGCGGGCATCGAAAAGTATCTGGGCTCGGGGCTGATCAAGGGCGTGGGCCCGGTGACGGCCAAGCGCATCGTGCGGCATTTTGGCGCGGATGCACTGCGCATCATCGACGAGGAGCCGGATCGGCTGAAGGAGGTGTTGGGAGTGGGCAAGAAGCGGGTGGAGATGATCAAGGCGGCGTGGGAGGAGCAACGCCAGATCAAGGAGGTGATGATCTTCCTGCAAAGTCACGGCGTGAGCACTGGCCTGGCCGTCAAAATCTACAAGCATTACGGCGATGCGGCCATCGGC
>JALXAF010000282.1 GCA_026992375.1 Anaerolineae bacterium | reverse complement strand
ATCGGGGGAGGGTCGGGGTGGGGGCAAAAAGTGGGGAAAAATCGGAAAAAATGGTATAATGAACTGTTGCAATGCTGTAACCGGCGCATAATCCGCATGACCTGTTTTGCTGGATGAAACGCTACGCGTGACGCCCGGAAAACGTCGGTTTTCCGCACGCTTTCTTAATGAAACCCAGGCTTTCGGTCTCATCACATCCGACTGAGAGCCGATCACAGAATACTTCACTCTTTTCTGCCGCTTATGCCCGAAGAAACCACGCCACAAGATCCCAATTTCAACGAAGATGGCTCCCGTTCGGATGACTTCCAACTGGCCCGGGTCGTCAAGCCCGCGCCCATCGAACACGAGATGCGGGCCTCCTATCTCGATTACGCCATGAGCGTCATCGTCGCGCGCGCCTTGCCCGACGCCCGCGACGGCCTCAAACCCGTGCATCGCCGCATTCTCTACGTGATGCACGACATGGGCCTGCATCACAACCGGCCCTACAAAAAATCCGCCCGCATCGTGGGCGAGGTGCTGGGCAAGTTCCACCCCCACGGCGACAGCGCGGTGTATGACGCCATGGTGCGCATGGCCCAGGATTTCAGCCTGCGCTATCCGCTGGTGGATGGCCAGGGCAACTTCGGGTCCATCGATGGCGACAGCGCCGCGGCCATGCGTTACACCGAGGCCCGGCTGGCCCGCATCGCCGGGGAGTTGCTGACCGATATCGAGAAGGATACGGTGGATTGGGTTCCCAACTTCGACGAATCGTTGATGGAGCCTAAGGTGCTGCCCGCCAGGCTGCCCAATCTGCTGTTGAACGGGGCCAGCGGCATCGCCGTGGGCATGGCCACCAACATCCCGCCCCACAACCTGGGCGAGGTGGCGGACGCCCTGGTCTACATGATCGACCGCTGGGACGACATCAGCGAGGTGCAACTGCCCGAATTGATGCAGTTCGTCAAGGGGCCCGACTTCCCCACCGGCGGCATCATCATGGGGCTGGAGGGCGTCAAGCAGGCGTACGCCACGGGCCGGGGACGAGTCATCGTGCGGGCGAAGACGGAGATAGAGGAGATGAAAGGGGGGCGTTTCCGCATCATCGTCACCGAAATTCCCTACCAGGTGAACAAGACCACCCTCATCGAACGCATCGCCAGCCTGGTGCGGGAGGGGCGGCTGGATAGCATCTCGGGCCTGCGCGATGAGTCCGACCGCAAGGGCATGCGCATCGTCATCGAGCTAAAACGGGGCGCTGTGCCCCGCAAAGAGCTGAACAGGCTCTTCAAATACACTTTTTTGCAGACGACTTTCGGCGTCAACAACCTGGCGCTGGTGAACAACGAGCCTCACACACTCTCCCTCAAGCGGATGCTGATGATCTACATCGATCATCGTCTTGAAGTCATCACCCGCCGCACCCGCTGGGAGCTGGCCCAGGCCGAGGCCCGGCTGCACATCCTGGAGGGGCTGCGCATCGCCCTGGATTTCCTGGACGAGGTGATCAAGACCATCCGCGGCAGCCGCACGGTGGACGACGCT
>JALXAF010000281.1 GCA_026992375.1 Anaerolineae bacterium | reverse complement strand
AACAGTCCGACGGCGGGCACGCCCGCGCCGATACCGATGAAAATGAGAACGCAGATTTTCGCAGATGCTTCGCAGAATTCCACTGATTACTGATAACTGATCACTGATTACTTTATTTTCAAAGCAGCATTATGATCGAACAAACCCATCTCTACCAGGAAATCCACGAACAACCGGCGGCAGTAGCCCGGCTATTGCAGGAAGATCAGGATGTGATCAAGGCGCTGGCGGCCGAAATCCGGCAGCGTGACATCAGCCACGTGATGATCGCGGCCCGCGGCACCAGCGACAACGCCGCCCGCTACGCCAAATATCTTTTCGGCGCACACAACCGCCTGCCCGTGGCCCTGGCCGCGCCCAGCCTCTACACCATCTACCATCAGCCGCCCCGTTTCGGCAACGCTTTGGTGCTGGGCGTCAGCCAGAGCGGCAAGAGCCCAGACATCGTCTCGGTGCTGGCCGAGGCCCGCAGGCAAGGCGCTCTCACCGCGGCCATCACCAACATCCCCGACTCCGATCTGGCCCGCACATCTGATTTCGTGCTGCCCCTGCACGCGGGCGAGGAGCTGGCTGTGGCCGCCACCAAAACCTACACCACCGAGCTGGCCGCCATCGCCCTGCTCAGCACCCTGCTGGGCGGCGACTCGGCGCGGCTGGATGAGCTGATGCAGATGCCCGACCGCATGGCCCACGTCTTCGAGATCGAGCAGGACATCCCGCGCGTGGCCGAGCGCTACCGCTATCTCTCCGCCTGCGTCACCGTGGGCCGGGGCTACAACTACGCCACCGCCTTCGAGCTGGCCCTGAAGTTAAAAGAGCTCACCTACACCGTGGTGGAGCCCTACAGCAGCGCGGATTTTTTGCACGGGCCGTTGGCCCTGGTGCAACACGGCTTCCCCGTCGTGGTCATTGCTCCTTCGGGCAAGATGCTGCCGGAGATGCGCGAGTTTATGGCCACGGTCAAGGGACGTCAGGCCGAGCTGCTGGTCATCAGCGATGATGACGCCACGCTGGCCGACGCCCGCATCCCTCTGCGCCTGCCTGCGGGCGCGCCAGAATGGCTCTCACCGCTGATCACCATTCTGCCGGGCCAACTGCTGGCCATGTATCTTGCCGCAGCCCGCGATTACGACATCGATCAACCCCGGGGCATCCATAAAGTGACGGAGACGATTTGAACTTTCACTGGACGATAACGAATGGACTTTTGCTGCATTGTCCTTCACTATTGTCCAGACCCATTTTTCATTGACAGGGGGCAAGGGGGGATGTATACTGAGATCGAAGGATGTCTCCAGTCAGGTCGATCCCGCAACGCCATCATCGCCGATTGGCCGCCATCCATGAGGCTCGTAGATGCCACTGCGTCTCCACGTGACCATGCTGGGGCGATTCAGCCTTTGGGAAGAAGATGACGGTGGGGAAAAACAACGAAGCATTCATCTGCCCGCCACCGCCCGATCTCAATCCCTGCTGGCCTACCTGCTCCTGCATCGGGAGAAAACATTTAGTCGAGAGGCCCTGGCCGAGAT
>JALXAF010000280.1 GCA_026992375.1 Anaerolineae bacterium | reverse complement strand
CTTTGGGTCATCCATCCCTGGTTCGTGGCCGCCCGGGCGCAGATTCAGAGGCATCTACGAGTGAACAGTTAGCAGTAAGCAGTGGCTGGATTGAGACGAGCATGTTCGATATGGGATGAATATGCTGTAAAACCCACACAGGTTGATTGACGAGGTAAATGATGGAAAGTACCGCAAAGTTGTATGTAGAACAGTTTTGTCCATTATGCAAGACAGGCACAATAGGGTTCAGATTTTGTGACGGAGAGAACCGTGTGATCCTTATGTGCGATGAATGTGATTCGGTATGGGAATCACCAGATAATATTTGTATTGACAATGCGATATTTCTTGATCCACCCCAATTTTGTATTCCCGGAACCAACTGCTGCCTGATGCAATCGAGGTGGGCAACGATGGAAGAAATCAATAACCAGGGTTGGAGCACCAACATCTATACTGACTCTACGCGTGAACATCCACGATAGAAAAACATCATGACTGACGGGAAAGAGTAAAGATGTCTGTTCTCAACCCTACCGCCCCACAGCCGACCGCCGCTCAGGCCCGCGCAGCCACATCCTGGGCGGCGCGGGCGATGAGGGGGATGAGCGTTCCCAGGCCCGCGAAGCGCTCATCTTTCGTCTGCCCCCGCACATAGCGGATGTAAATCTGGGCGGCGATGACAGTCAGTCGGAACAGCCCCAGCGCGTGGTAGAAATGCACGTCCGACACATCCCGGCCCGAGATCTCGGCGTAGCGCTGCACCAGTTGCGCCCGCGTCCAAAAACGGGCGTCGCCCACCGGCATCTGGGCGATGGCCCGCATAGTGGGCGGATCGTCGGGTTCTGTCCAATAAGTGAGCAACGCGCCCAGGTCGGAAAAAGGATCGCCCAGGGTGCACATATCCCAATCGAACACCGCCACGATGCGGCCCGGATCGTCGGACGCGAACATGACGTTATCCAGCTTGTAGTCGTTGTGCACCAGGGTGGGCGAGGGAGAAGGGGGCTGATGGGCCTTGAGCCAGGCGTACACCTCGTCCATGACGGGCAGGTCCTCGGTCTTGGCCGCGTGCCAGCGTTTGTTCCAGCCTTCGATCTGGCGGCTGATGAAGCCTTCGGGCCGGCCGAGGTCGCCCAATCCCAGCGCCGCGAAGTCTACGGCGTGGAACTCGGCCAGGGTCTCGATCAGAGCCTGGCTCATGCGCTGGGGTGCGTCGGAGATGCCCGCGAACTCGGGCGGGATGGCTTTGCGCACCACCACGCCCTGCCGCCGCTCCACGATGATGAACGGCCCGCCAATGATGCTCTCATCCTGGCAGAATAGCCACGCCCGCGGCGCTTTGGGAAAGGCCCGATGCAACACCGAAAGAACCTTGTACTCCCGGCTCATGTCATGGGCGTGTTTGGCCACCGGGCCCAGGGGCGGACGCCGCAGCACGTACTGCTGCTCGCCAAAATCCAGCAGATAGGTGAGATTGGCCACGCCGCCGGTGAACTGGCGCACGGTCAGGGGCTTGTCTGCGCCGGGGAGCTTATCTTTGAGCCAGGCTTGCA
>JALXAF010000279.1 GCA_026992375.1 Anaerolineae bacterium | reverse complement strand
TCTGATGCGCAACGTCTGCGTGGCCGCGGGCAACTGGGGCGATCCCGCTGCGGCGGACGCGCTCGAATTCCACCTGTGGCGCAGTCCGCTGCTGGTGGCGGAACACGCGGCCTGGGCCCTGGCCCGGTTGCGCGGGGAGGCAGGCGGTCGGGCGCTGGAACGAGCCTGGAACGATCTGGACGATCCGGCCCGCCGCGAGCTCGTCGGGCGGGCGCTGGACACGGGCGCAAGGCCCAATGCGTAGACAATGGTGCGCCGCGCTCCGCCAGTCCGCTGCGGGCGCGAGACTTATTCGCCATGCCGATTTGTGCTAAAATGCCCGCATGAACGCGCCCATTCTCGATTTGCAAGCCTGCGCCCGCCTGTCCGGCGATTGGCGACGCCAGGGCATGACCATCGTCTTCACCAACGGCCATTTCGATCTGTTGCACGCGGGGCATGTGAATTATCTGCAAGCGGCTCGGGCATTGGGCGACCGGCTCATCGTGGGGATGAACAGCGACGCCAGCACCCGCCGCCGCAAGGGCCCCACCCGTCCCATCCTGCCCCAGGATGAGCGGGCGTTGCTGCTGGCCGCGCTACGCGCGGTGGATGCGGTCATCGTGTGGGATGAGGATGATTTCCGGGAGGCGGTGGCGGCGCTCCGGCCCGACATCTACGTGAAGGGCGCAGACTGGAATCAGCCCGACGGCCCGCGGCCGCCCGAAGCCGAGATGGTGGCGAGCTATGGCGGGCGCATCGCCTATGTGCAACTGACGCCCGGCCGGGCCACCTCCGCCATCGTGCAAGACATCTTGCAGCGGCATGGCTGCGCGCCGGAGGATGAGTCGTGACCGAAACCATCCCCCCCGAACTGCCCGAAGAGGACCTGCATCCCTCCATCGCCCGCAACGCCGCGGTGCTGAGCCTGGCCAGCATCTTCAGCCGGGTGCTGGGCATGGTGCGGGAGATCATCATTCCGCATTTCTACGGCGCGACGGGCCTGGTTTCGGCCTACGCCCTGGCCGAGTTCGTGGCCAAAATCCTCTACGATCTGCTGGTGGGCGGGATGCTTTCCGCGGCGCTGGTGCCGGTGCTCAGCGATTATCGCCGCCCGGAGAAGCGGGTCGAATTCGCCCGGGTGATCAGCGTCATCTTCTCCGCCATCGCCATCCTGGCCGCACTTGTTGTCCTCATCGTCGAGTTTTTCGCGCCCCAGATCGTCTTCCTCATCGGCGGCGACCTCTCACCCGAATATCAAGTGGTCGCCATCCGGCTGATGCGCATCACCGCCCCGGTGATCTGGGTGTTCAGCGCGTCGGGCGGGCTGGCCGCCATCCTCTTCGCCCGAGAGCGCTTCACCCTGGTGGCTTTGGGGGACGCGCTCTACAACATGGGCGTCATCATCATCGTGCCCCTGTTCCACAAACAGTTGGGGATCGAGGCGCTGGCGTTTGGCATGTTGCTGGGCGGAACCATCCAACTGGCCTTTCGGCTGCCCGATATGCGGGGCTCGGGCCTGCGCTTCACCATCGATTTTCGGCACCCGGCGCTGAAGCGGGTGTGGGCGCTCTACCTGCCCATCCTGGCGGCCATTTTGGTGAACATCGTGCAGGGGGGCGTCGACCGGCGGCTGGCCAGCGGCACGGGAGACAGCAGTCTGGCCTACATGCGCACTGCCACCACCCTCTATCAACTGCCCCACGGATTGGTGGCTGTGGCCATCTCCATGGCTGCGTTGCCCAGCCTTTCTCGCTGGGCCGCGGCAAAGGATTGGAGCGCTTACAAGCACACCCTGGCCGCGGGCCTGCGCGCGGTGCTGGTGCTGGTGATTCCCGCCACGGTGTTTTTGTGGGTGCTGGCCGAACCCACCGTGCGCCTGCTGGCCGAGCATGGCGAATTCACCCCCGCCGACACCCATTGGACATACCTCACCCTGCGCTATTATCTGGTGGGGTTGATCTTCGCCAGCGTGGACTGGCCCCTGAATTTCGCTTACTACGCCCGCGGCGATAGCAAAACCCCGGCCATCGTCGGCATCCTGGCCGTGGGCGTCTATCTCGTCTTCGCCCTGACTCTGCTGCCGTATCTCAGCTTTTTGGGCCTGGCCCTGGCCGATGGCATGAAGCAGATGGCCCACGCTCTGATGATGATCTTCCTCCTTCACCGCTGGGGCGGGCGTCTGGGGCGCGGGGTGGGACGCACCGCGCTGGCGGCTGCGGGCGCGTCAGCGGTCATGGGCGTGGCGCTCTATTTCAGCGCTGAGGCGATCATGGCCCAGATGGGCGTGGCGGGCCTGGCTCCCCGCCTGACAACGCTGGCCGTTCCGGGCGTCATCGGCGGAGCGATCTACTATCTCATCCTGCGCTGGCTGCGCGTGCCCGAGGTGGATTTGCTGCACAAGATGATGGGCCGGGCGCTGCGACTGGGGCGGTAGCAAAAGAGGGTAGGGTGACGAACGCGGCGGGCGAGAAACGTCCCTCAGACGGGGTTTGAAAGGGGGGTGTTCGGGCATGGTGCTGAAATGGATTGTGGTTGTTTTGCCCCCTCCCCGCCCCTCCCCCGAAACTCGCTATGCTCATGTTCAGGGGAGGGTGATCTCACCGCGACCTCTTCTCGACGAGATGGCCTCCCCCTGAGTGCAGCTCGGGAAAAGGTTGGAGGGGGGCTTGTCTCCCAACCAAATTTGAAATAGGTGCGTCCTGGTAAAGAAGCAAGGCGCCTGATTGTGTCATTCTGAGGGAGCGTAGCGACCGAAGAATCTCATCGTCTGCAAAGGAGGAGATTCTTCGCTTCGCTCAGAATGACACATACGAGGGTGGCGCTTCTTTCAACTCATTTGGGACGCCCCCATTTGAGATTGCTGAGCGACCAAGAAATCCCCTTGCAGCCGAGGAGTTTCCTCCTCCTTGCAGTCGTCAGAATGACGTAATAAAGGGTTTTCATCCATATCGGCGCAGGAGCGCCCGTGATTCGATTGCCGCGCCACACAATCAGCTTTCTTTCTCGACGGCTAACTGGCCTTGCCCCAGGATGATGGTCGCGCCCGTCAAGAGCAATGCGATAAAGACGATCTGGCTCCAACCCATGACCAACAGGATAATTGAGAGCGCGGCAAAGGCGATGAATGCGAACAGGCGGGCGCGTATCCCCAGCAGGAGGAAAGGAAGCACAACCAGCAACATCAACGCCACCGCGCCAGCGTAGAGGTCTTGGGCAAAGGCTCGGGCGTAGATATCGAAATGGAAAATCATATCCGCGGCGATTGTGGCCGCGGCCATGGCTCCCAGCAGGCGAATGCTCAGCGCCAGCCAGCCGGTCAGCGCCCGATTTACCGCCCCGGCAAGCTGTCGATACTGGCTCTGTTCGGGGTTCAGCAGGCCGGTGAGGATGAACCAGTCGCGCAGGGAGATGAAGAAAATGGGCAATCCAGCCAGCAGCCCCGTGGGCAGGGCGTAATCTCGCCCCACTGTGGGAAAGAGGATGACGCCGAGTGCGGCGAGGTAAAGGCTTTGAAAATGAAATCGCCATTTTGTCGAGGGCAGGGCGGGGGGATTTTTCTTTTTTCGGGCCAGCCAGCCGCGCGTGAAAAGCAACAGATAATCCATGATCCCGATGAGGAGAAACCAGGGATCGAGCTTGCCGTAATGGATGGCAACAGCCGTGGCGCTCAGTGCGCCCAGGGCCAGAAACTCCCGGGCCAGATAATCGCCGCCAACGGTTCTCGCTTCGCTGCGGAGGGCGATGGTTTCGGCGAACGCGGCCGCCACCGCGCCCGCCAACGCCAGGAGCGGCGGCAGCCAGCCCAGCCAGCCCGCGGGCGACGTCACCATCAGAAAACCCGCCAGCAGTGCGTAGCTCAACCCCGAAAGAAGGGCCCATCGGGTGGCGTCATCCACGCCCGGCCTCAACGCGTCTTCGCCTGGAGCGTGCATCAGGTCCAACGTCTGCCTGAAGATGCGCAGCTCGTAGAAAATCGCCAGCCCGGCGATGATAGCCCAGCGGCCCACCGCGACCATAACCCACTGGCTCGATAGCAGCAGCGCCACGACGAAGAGGGCGATGATGGCGACCGCCGCGGTTATCAGCCAATCTCGGATCAGGCGCTGCCTGGCCGCCGATTGTTGCGATGCGTGGATGTTGTCGGGAGGTGGTGAGGTCATAAGCGCTTTATCGATGAAGTCTCTGCCGACCGAGAAAGAGAATGTCGGCGCAACAGGATTTCAGGAGGCATTGGCTTTACCAGACCCGCCGGATTGCGAACCCGGCTGGATGCAGAGGGCTCTCAGGACGGATTCGCAATCCAGCCGGCTTTTCACCCCTTGAAATCCAAAAGAACCAAAATGTCTCACGCAAAGACGCCAAGTCGCCACGCTTTTCTTTGCCTCTTTTTTCCTTTGCGGCTCTGCGTCTTTGCGTGGGATCAGCTTTTTGGTTCTTGCTCCGGCAAGTTGGAAGACGGAAGAGAAGCCGGACCGTTGCGTTTTTCCGTTTCGGCCATAACTCTATCACAGCCCTACTTGACACTCAAACTTCTTTCGCTTACCCTTTAGGGGGTGACGTCCTTCGGCGTTTTGTAATGTCGATGAGCGTCATCTTCTCCGAGCGCTCCCGCGTCTTTTGGCGCGGGGGGCGACTTTCATCTGGCAGGATATTTCAAATGGATGATCAAATCGAACAAATCGCGGTCTTCATAGACTTTGAAAATATCGCCCGTTGGGCGGAAGAGGTTTTTCTGGATTTTGAATTGATCCCGGTCATCGAGTATCTGCAAAGTCGGGGCGCTGTGGTGATCAAACGGGCGTATGGCGATTGGAGTCGATTCGCACATTATCGGGACGAGATGATGGAGAACGCCATCGATCTCATCCAGATGTACAGCGTGCGCGCAGGCAAAAACCGGGCTGATATCCGCATGGCCATGGATGCACTGGAAACGGCTATGACGCGGCCTCACATCCGCACCTTCGTCATCATCTCGGGCGATAGCGATTTTGGCGCACTGGTGAGCAAGCTGCGGGAATATGGCAAGTACACGCTGGGCATCGGCCCGCGGCAGATCACCCACCGCCTGCTGGTCAAATCCTGCGACGAGTTCGTGTATCTCGAAACGCTGCTGGGAGAAAACGCCGTGGTCTCGGAGCAGACCGCCACCGACATGCAGGCCGGACGCAATTTGCTGCGCAAGGCGCTGCGGGCGTTGGGCCAGCGAGGCGAAACTCCGGTCACATCCGCCCGCTTGCGCCAGACCATGATCTCGATGGAGCCAACCTTCAACGAGGCCAATTTCGGTTTCAGCCAATTTAACGAGTGGCTGGAAGCCAACGCAGATCTGGTTGATTTGCATATCAGGGATTTTCGGCTTTATGTATCGCTGAAAGAGCGAGGGAGCGCTGAATTGTCGTCCCTGTCAACGTCTCCGTCAGCAACGGCGCCAGTCCCACCACCGAAACTAGAGTCTCCCTCTGATCTGCGCGCCCAATATCGGCAGATTTTCTCCCGCCTGAAGATGTCAGCGTCCGATTTCAGCACCCGGCGCGATGTGCTACGCGATATCTATCGAGAACTCAGCGAACATCCTGGCGAACACACCACCGACAGCCTGCTGGAGA
>JALXAF010000278.1 GCA_026992375.1 Anaerolineae bacterium | reverse complement strand
CAGCCCATGCGATGCGACACGTAAGCTGCATACTCGTCTCGATTTTGCCATTTTTCAAACAAAAACGGTATAATACTATGGTGTCCAACAAAATCGCGCACCTCGACTCCCTGCAATTCAATGTTGCGGGGCTTTTAACGGGGCCAAAGGGCGGCACGCGTTCCCACAAACTCTACATCCCGGTCTCCGAACTGGACCAACTGGATGACGGCTTCGATGTCGTCGCTCCATTCGAGGGAAACGCCCGTTTTCTTTGGACCAATGAACGTATCGTGGCGCTGGTCACCGGCGACGTAGCAGTGACTTTGCAGTGCTCCCGCTGTCTGGAGCCCTTCGAGCAGCCCATCCACATCGACATCGAGGAGGTCTTCATCCCCTCGGTGGATATGGCCACCGGCCAGCCCATCCATGCTGATGATGCGGACGAAGCGCTGCTCATCGACGAACACCACATCCTCGATCTCAGTGAGATTCTGCGGCAATCCATCCTGCTGGCGCTGCCCATGACGCCCTTGTGCAGGCCCGATTGCAAAGGTTTCTGTCCCACCTGCGGCGCTAATCTCAACTACGAGACCTGCACCTGCCAGGAAGAAGAGATAGACCCCCGCTGGGCTGCGCTCAGCCTCTATCTGAAGCAAGACAAAAACGACGATTGACCCCGCATCACCGAAAAAACAGATTCCTTTTTCATAACCAGGAGATAAAGAACCATGACTCCCCATCCCAAGCGCAAAGTTTCCAAAGGCCGCCGCGACCGCCGTCGCGCCCATGACGCGCTGAGCCGCGTCCATCTCGTCACCTGCCCGAGCTGCAAGGCCAAGATTCCCCCGCATCAGGTTTGCCCCTACTGCGGAACGTACCGCGGCCGCCAGGTCTTCGAAGTCGAAGAAGAGGCGTAACGCCCGCCGCGGTGACAAAACGCCGCATCACCATAGCAATGCCGAGAGGAGGGAACGGACGCAACGTCTGTTCCCTTTTTGTGCATCCGGGATAATTGAGATAGGATCATCGCATGGACGCGCTCAACATCCTCTATCTCAGCGCCGAAATCCTGCCCTACGCGGCCACGGGTGGTCTGGCCCAGGTGGCCGCGGCGCTGCCGCGCGCGGTGCGCAGGCTGGGGGATGATGTGCGCGTCATCCTGCCCCGATATGGCCTCATCGATCCCGACAGGCTGGGATTCACCCGGGCGCTGGAGCGTTTTCCCGTCCCCTTCGAGAATGACGTCCTCTGGGCGGGCCTGTGGCAGGCGCCAGATCCCGACATCCCCATCTACTTCATCGAGCACCAGCGCTTCTTCGGCTCCCGCCAGGGTATCTACTCCTTCCCCGATGACGGCGAGCGCTTCGTCTTTTACAGCCGCGCCAGCCTGGAGGCCATGCGGCATCTGAACTGGCGGCCCGACGTCATCCACTGCAACGAATGGCAAACCGCGCTCATCCCCAACTGGCTGCGCACCACCTACCAGGACGATCCCTTCTTCAGCCAGACCGCGGTGGTTTACACCATCCACAACCTGGGCTATCAGGGCATTTTCGGCCACCGGGTGTTGCAGATCGCGGGCATCGCCCAGCAGGGCTTCATCGCCCATCCCGACATCGCGCCCACCCTCAACCAGGTGGTGAGCATGATGGGCCGGGGCATCATCTTCGCAGACATCATCACCACGGTCAGCCCCTCCTACGCCCGCGAGATTCAGACGCCCAAATTCGGTGAGGGTCTGGACCCCCTGCTGCGAGACCGGCGGGAACGACTCTTCGGCGTCCTCAACGGCATCGACGCAAACGCCTGGAACCCCGCCGACGATCCCGCACTGGCCGCACCCTTCGATAGTGACGATCTTTCGGGCAAAGCCGCGTGCAAGGCCGCGCTGCAACAGGAGATGGGGCTGAGCCAGGAGCCCGAAACCGCGCTCGTCGGCCTCACCTCCCGGCTCACCGAGCAAAAGGGCTTCGATATCCTCATCTCGGTGCTGGAGCCCGCCTTGCGGCTGCTGCCGGTGCAATTCGCAATCATGGGCTCGGGCGACCCGCGTTATCATCATCAGTTGGCGGATTTGCAGCAGCGCTATCCCGGACGACTGGCTTTCCATCCCTCCTACGACGAAACCCTGGCCCGGCGCATCTACGCGGGCAGCGACATCTTTCTCATGCCCTCCCGCTTCGAGCCCGGCGGCCTGGATCAGCTCAAGGCCATGCGCTACGGCGCCGTGCCGGTGGTGCACGCCACGGGCGGGCTCAAAGACACTGTCATCGATCATCATCCGCCCGAGGTGGGCACGGGCTTCAGGTTCACGCCCTACGATGGCATGGCCCTGTACGCCGCGCTGGTGCGGGCCCTGGAAATCCACCGCCACCCCGACATCTGGCGGGCCATCCAGCGCAACGCCATGACCCGCGACGTCTCGGTGGACGCCGCGGCCCGAAGCTATCGCCAGCTCTATCGCCGCGCCCGCTCACTCAAGCTCACCGGGCGGCCCGACGCCCTCATCAATTCATAACCGCTGATGCACATCCACCATCTCACCGTGGGCTTGCTCCACACCAACTGCTTTCTGCTCGTCGATTCTCGGACCCGCGAGGCCTGGTTGATTGACCCGGGCGGCAACGCGGGGGACATTTTGGCGCTGTTGGAAGCGAACGACGCCCGTCTCACCCGCATCATCAACACCCACGCCCATTTCGATCACGTCCTGGCCGCGCCCGACATCAAAGAAGCCACCGGCGCCACGTTCCACCTGCATCGGGTCGAACAGCCGGTGCTGGATTACACGCCCCGGGCCGTGCAGGCATGGCTGGGCTGGGAGTGGGGCCCGCCGCCGACGGTGGACGGGTATCTGGAACATGGCGAGCGGCTGCAATTGGGCGAGGAGACGCTGGAGGTGCGGCACGTCCCCGGCCATTCGCCCGGCTCGGTCATCTTTGTGGATCATAAAAACCATCGAGCCTGGGTGGGCGATACGGTCTTTCGCGAGAATATCGGACGCACCGATTTGCCCGGCGGCAATCACAGCCAGCTCATCCGCGCCATCAACGAGCAGGTTCTCACCCTGCCCGACGACTACGTCCTGTATCCGGGCCACGGGCCTTTCACCACCGTGGGCCACGAACGACGCTACAATCCCTTCGCCTCTCTGGATCTCTGGGTGGGTTGATCCCCATTTCTCCATCATGCCCGACGCCGCGCCCATTCCCCAAACCCGCCGCCGCCCGCCCCCGATTTTCTGGGCGCTCATCGGCGCGCTGGTGATCTTGCTCATCATCGGCGTGGGGGCCATCGCCGCCTACATCAAACTCAGCTACGCCCCGGCTCCGGCGCTGTGGGAAAATCCCTGGGATATGCCCGAGCCCCAGCGCATCTCCGCGGGCCTGGCCGTGTGGTCGCTGGCGGGTGCGCCGCCGGATCAGGTGTATCGCTACGCGATGGCGCAGGAGGAGCTGGACACCGCGGCCGCGCTCACCCTGCTCACGCCCGATCTGCCCGCCAACCAGCGGCTGGGCTGGGTGGACGCGCTGGCCAATCGCTTTATCGACGCCGAACGGGAGCCGGACGCCCGGGTTTTTCTGCAACACACCGCAAATCTGGCCATGATTTTGCCTGATCTGCCCGATTACCTGCGGGCGCAGTTGCTGGTGCAGGCCGCGGAGGGCTGGGCGAATCTGAACGAGAAGGAATCGGCGGGCTGGGCGCTGGAACAGGCCCTGACCATCGCCCAATTCAGTCCCGAGCTGACCACGCCCCTGCGCAAAGACCTGCTCAACGACATCGGCGCGCACTACATCGCGCTGGGCGACGCGGCCCGAGGTCAGGCCATCAGCGCCATCCCGGTGCTCACTTACGCGCCCTCCCCCGCGCCCGCCTTCCCCCTGGCTCCCATTTTGCACCCGCTCGCCTACCCCGAGGCCGTCGCGGATCTGCAGGAAGCGCGCCAGCAAGCGGCCCAATTTTATGTCGATGACTGGAGTCGCCGGGGCGGTCAGGCTGCGGCCGGCGCCACGCGGTCGCTGGAAAACAAGCTCATCGATGAGGATTTGGGGCGTTCGGTGTATTATCAAAATCAATACGCCCGGGAGGATTTGAGCGGCGACGAGCGGGCCCGGATCGTTTATGATCAGGTGAAATGGCTGGCTATCAAATATCGGGCGGCCAGCGGCCTTTACGGCGCGCCCCTGGTTTCGGATTGGATGGCCAAGCGCGACGATGCGGGCATTGCCCTGCGCGATAGCATCGCGGCGCTGCACAACGAGATGAACGCTTACGTGGCGACCCTGCCCGAGGAGCAGGTTCCCGCGGGCCGGGTGGCCATGGATCGGCTGGTCATGGGGTGGGCTGTCATCGGATTGTATGCAGGGGCCAATCTGGATGTCATCACCGACGCGCTCAATCAGGACATCGCAGCCTGGCCCGCGACGGGCGTTTTTCCCCGGGCCCAGGTGCGTGACGGCAAGATTGACATCGAGCTTTTTTACAAGCCGCCCGCAGAAAATCAGCAATAGCGAAAGCTCATGCCCCTTTATCTCGTCTTCACTCCCATCGGCAATCTGGAAGACATCACCCTGCGGGCGCTGCGCGTGCTGCGAGAGGCCGATGTCATTGCGGCGGAGGATACGCGGCATACGGGCATGCTGTTGGCCCATTACGATATCCGCAAGCCCCTCGTCAGCCTGCACGAGCACAACGAGGAGGAGCGCATTCAGGGCGTTCTGGCCCGATTGGCCGCGGGCGACGCGGTGGCGGTGGTGAGCGACGCGGGCGCGCCCGTCATCTCGGACCCCGGCTATCAACTGGTGCGAGCCGCGATCGCGGCGGGATACCAGCCCATTCCCATTCCTGGGCCCAGTGCCCTGCTGACCGCGCTGGCAGCCTCGGGCCTGCCCGCCGACCGATTCCTGTTTCTCGGGTTTCTGCCCCGCAAGGCCAAGGCCCGGGCCGAGCTGCTGCAAAGCCTGCGGGCCGAGCCGGGCGCGCTCATCTTCTACGAATCGCCCCGCCGCCTGCCCGCGCTGCTGGCGGATATCGTCCGGGAGCTGGGGCCGGAACGGCCTGTGGTCATCGCCCGAGAGCTGACCAAGCTGCACGAGGAGTTCTGGCGGGGGCGGGCGCAGGACGCGGTTCGGGCCTTTGCACAGCCGCCCAGGGGCGAGATCGTGGCGCTGGTGGGCGGCGCGCCTGCGTCCTCTCCGCAGGTCATCACGCCCGAGGCCGAGGAGACGCTGGCCGGACTGCTGACCGGAGGCGCATCCACCGCGGACGCGGCCCGGCTGGTGGCAGCGCTGACGGGCCTGTCCCGGCGGGCGCTTTATCAGCGGGCGTTGGCGCTGCGGGAATAGTACGACCGCGGGCGCACCTGCGCCGATACCGATGAAACCCCTTTGTTACGTCATTCCAACGACCGCAGGGGGGAGGAATCTCCTCACTAGCAAGGGGATTTCTCGGTCGCTGTGCTCCCTCGAAATGACGTAAGAGAGCCTATTTACGGAACAGTCGCCATGAGCGATTGCTCACCACATAACGAACGAAAATGGAACGCAGAAACGTCTGATGCTCACATATTTTCGCAGATTGTTTCGATTTTATCTGTTTTCATCTGCGTCGATCAGTTTTTTCT
>JALXAF010000277.1 GCA_026992375.1 Anaerolineae bacterium | reverse complement strand
TTTTCTTTGGCGTCATGTGGGTGATCTTCAAACTCTCGACCGATGTCGCCGCTCCTCTGGTGAATTGGATCGATGCGTTCGTCAATGGCCATTTCGCCCACTGGGTGATCGAGTTGCTGGCTCTGGCACATTTGCAAGACACCTGGATCGCCAGCATGATCGTTGACGGCCTGCTGGCGGGCGTGGGCGGCGTGTTGGTTTTCGTGCCGGTGCTCATGTTTTTGTACATGGGCATGGCCATCATGGAAGACAGCGGCTACATGGCCCGAGCCGCCTTTGTGATGGATCGTTACATGCGAAAACTGGGTTTGCAAGGGAAAAGCTTTGTGCCTCTGGTGCTGGGTTTCGGCTGCAATGTGCCCGCTATCTACGCCACTCGCACTCTCGAAAGCCGCACCGATCGCATTCTCACGGGCCTGTTGGTGCCTTTTATGAGCTGTGGCGCCCGGTTGCCGGTGTATGTGCTTATCGCCACCATCTTCTTCCCCGCCTACGCCACCGTGGCCGTGCTGGCCATGTACATTTTGGGGATCATCATGGCGTTGATTGTCGGTCTGTTGTTGCGCAAAACCATCTTCAAGCAGACGGATGAAAACGCCCTGCTCATCGAAGTGCCAGCCTATCGAATGCCCACGGTGCGCAACGTGTGGACGGAGATGTGGCAGCGCACCCGGGCCTTTCTGGAAGGCGCAGCCACCATCATCATGGGCGTCAGCCTTGTCATCTGGTTGTTCATGGCCATTCCTGTTGGCGGCGAGGGCTCCTTTGCCAACACACCCGTCGACGACAGCGCCTTCGCCCATCTGGCCGGCGCCATCAGCCCGGTGTTCAGCCCCCTGGGTTTTGGCAACTGGGAAAACGCCAGCGCCTTGCTTTCCGGCTTCATCGCCAAAGAGGTGGTGGTCAGCACCCTGGCCCAGGTTTATCATGTGCCCCAATCCGATCACCCTGTCGAAGATGTCGGTTTCGTCGCCCAGGCGGAGGACTCTCTTGCGTCCCTGGTGCAGGCCATCGTAGACACTATCAAAAGCATCCCCGCCATCATTGGCGTCAATCTCCTTCCTTCTACAACCGAAGCCGAGCAGCCCGCGTTGATGACGGCCATTCGCCAGGGATTTGAAGAAAGCAGCGGCGGTCATGGCATCCTGGCGGCCCTGGCGTTCATGGTTTACGTGCTGCTCTACAGTCCTTGCGTCGCCACCATGGCCGCCCAGCGACAGGAATTAGGCGCTCGATGGATGTGGACGAGCATCGCAATCCAGCTTACCCTGGGCTGGATCGTGGCGTTCATCGTTTTCCAGGGCGGCAAACTCCTCTTAACCTGAGATTTTCCCATCCCAGGCTCTCCTAACCCAGACAAACCGGAACCCAAAAAGCTGATCTCACGCGAAGGCGCAGAGCCGTAAAGGAAAAAGATGCAAAGGAAAGCTTAGCGCCTTGGCGACTTTGCGTGAGACATTTTTTGTCCAGTCGAAAAAGACTACCTCCCATGCTCCACGCCATCCTTCACGAAATCGAAACTGCGCCCGGCCCGATAACCGTGCGCGCGCTGAGCCGCAAGCTGGGCGTCCAGCCCTCCGCACTCGAAGGCATGATCCGCTTTTGGGTGCAGAAGGGACGGTTGACGATGGCGGACGGCCCGATGGGCGTTTCCTCCATCAGCGTTTGCAGCGGAAAGCGGTGTCTGCGCGCCTGCCCAGGCCCGGCCCAATGTCCTCTTGTCTCCGACCCCCTGACGACTTACACGATCAAACATCCCTAATTCTCTCATCATCTCGAAAAACTATGGTCACGAAACGAACCCTCATCGCCATCGCCACCGATGGCAATGGACGTCTCTGGAGCGGCCATTTTGGCATCGCTCCTCTCTATTTGATTTATTCGTCTCAGGGCGATCTGGTAGAAGAACGCCAAAACCCTTACGGCGCAGGCCAGGGCAAAGCGCATCAGCACCATGACGACCCCAGGCTCATCATCAATCTCTTGCCCGAATGTGCCGTCTTCATTGGGCGGCGCATGGGCGAAGAGAGCAAGCGCAAGCTGGCCCAGAAATTCGGGATCGATGCTGTGCTGATCGATAGAAAAACCCCGGAAGAAGCGCTACGCGCTTATCTCGAAGGCTAACTGGCTGACAATCATCATCTCACTGCGTCTAATGACAGGCGTTCCGGCCCGGCGTTAGCCTGCGTAGGAACGTTTGGAAGTTTGCTTCCTTTGCCGGGACGATTTGTCTCGTGCTATAATGCTGGCCGCTGGAATCCTCCAGTTGATTTGTCCGCCTGCGCAAAGAAGCGCACACCACTAACTCCTTGCCGCTGAGGTGCGGATATGGCAGACGCTCAAAAGGAACAAGTCCAGGCGCCCCAGGAACAAGACCCCGTCATGTTGGCGAAAACCCGGGCCGCCCAACGAATCAAGGCTCTATTCCATAAAGAAAAAGAGGCGAATATGAACGACGAAAGAGCCGTCGAAACGTTTCTGAAATTGAAATCTCGAGAGAAAACTCAATTCGAAAAAGCGAAGCAGTTGGAAGCTCTGAAGCAAAAGGTTTGGTATATCGCGCCGCGTCCGACCATCGAGCAGATGCTCAAGCAGGCGGCCTGAGCAATTGGGCGAATACAATTGAATTATTCGATACGCCCGTCGGCCTTTACGTCGCGGGCGTTTTTTGCGTCGGGTCGCCATGCCTTTACCCCGCAAGCTCCTCGCGGTTTTTGCTCTGCAGGCTGCTTTTGCCAGAGATTTCGTTTCGGCGTATGATATGCGCAGACATTCTCTCAATCCATCATCCGCTTTCCGCATGAATTCGTCTCGCATGTTGTTTTTCGCTAGAATTAGCGTTCTGCTGCTCGCCTTGGCACTGATCTCTGGCCGCGTTTGGGCGCAGGAAGGGCCAACGCCGCAGTTGGCGGATGAACCGCTTGGCCCCTGGCTGCTTTCGGTCTGGATCGAGCCCGAACCGCCGCGAGTGGGGCGTTTATATGTGACAGCGGCGCTGGCGCGGGCCGATTCCGGCGTACCCGCAACCGGGCCCGCCATCACCATCTACGCCCGGGCGCCTCATCGAGATGTCATCGAATCGACGCTGCTCCCGGATAGCACCACGCCCCGTTTGTACGAGGCCGCGCTGGATATCCCCTATGCCGCGGTTTGGACCATCGAGTTGTCTGTCAGAGATGGTGCGCGGGAGGTGAAAACGTCGTTCTTGCTGGATGTCCGGCCTGCGCCCGTCAACCAGAACCTGGTGCGCCTGGGAGCCTTCGCCACATTGGTTGTCCTGGGCGTTGGCTGGTGGTTCTGGGGGCGACATCCCCGCAAAAAATGGGTGCGCAAACGCATCTTCATGCCCCGCCCCGACGAGAACGACTAAACGACGGTTTTTGCAAGAGGAGGGCCATTGTGCGACGCCCGTACATAAACTTGCCCTTTTGCGCCCCACTGGCTACAATGCTTCAACTCATCTGGTTTTCTCCTGGGCGTTTACGCAAATCGATTCGGCCAGGTCCCTGTCGATAGCAAGGAAGGTGGTTGTCATGTCAAAACACCGGTTTGATGATCTCAGATCAAAATATATCGTCGAGCCCGGTTCATCGATTGATCTTTCATCTTTGAACACGGCGGAAACGGGCGAGTTCAAGACGCCTAAGCAAGGGAAAAAAGCGTTGAAGAAATATCGCAAGGCGTTGAGCAAATTGCAAGAGCGATTTTACGCCTGGGACAAGAAGGCCGTTTTGGTTGTCTTGCAAGGCATGGACACGGCCGGCAAGGATGGCACTATCCGTCACGTGATGAGCGGCGTGAATCCCCAAGGCGTTGTCGTCACGTCCTTCAAAGTTCCCACAGCCGAGGAGCTGGCGCACGATTATCTGTGGCGTATTCACAAGGCCGTTCCCAAACGAGGCATGATCGGCATCTTCAACCGCTCTCATTATGAGGATGTGTTGGTCGTCCGAGTGCACAATCTGGTTCCGCCCGAGGTGTGGGGGCGTCGCTACGAGGAGATCAATGCCTTCGAGAAGTTTCTGACCGATAACGATGTGGTCATCCTCAAGTTCTTCTTGCATATCTCACGCGAGGAGCAGGCCCGACGCCTGCAAGCCCGTCTGGATAATCCTGACAAGCGCTGGAAATTCAACAAAGGCGATTTGAAGGAGCGCGCCTTGTGGGATGATTACACTGCGGCGTATACAGACGCTGTGCAAAAGTGCAGCACGCCACATGCGCCCTGGTATGTCGTTCCTTCTGACAACAAGTGGTATCGCAACTACGTCGTTGGTCAAATTATCACCGAAACTCTGTACGACCTCAATCCGCAATTCCCCACCCCGGAGGAAGAGCTGGATGACATCGTCATCACTTGACACCGAGTGAGATCATGAGCACAGATCCCAAAAAATCCCGCCGTCGTCGCCGTCGCCCCCGTTCTTCGGCCAAAAACAGGGCCCGATCATCGTCCAAGCCTCAGCCAAAGGCGCCTTCTGCGGAAAACAAGGCGTCGTCATCGAGCGGGCGTCGCGGGCGCTCGCGTCGACGCAATTCGAGCGGTGGGGCCAAGGCGAAAAAGCAATCGCAAGACGCCCTGACCATTCAGCGTCACACCGAAAAAGCCATCTCGCCTATCAACAAAGATATTTTCATCTACACATACACCTTGCGCCCCCGCAGCCTGCTGGATAGCTATGAGGCGGGTCCCAATGTGGCGGAGAAGATGGCGTATGAACAGCCCGAGGGACAATCTGCAGTCAATTAACCCGCCAATGCCCGATGGTACAACTCATCCGGCGGCCCGCCCTCCCACCGACTATCGGCGAATGCGCCGCCACACCGATTGTCAGATGTTGCGGTTGGTGCTGAGCGGATTGCTGATCATCAGTGGTGGGTTGGTTTTCTGATCTATGGCGGCTGTTAACGCAGCCAGCTTTTGAACCACAAAATCCACAAAGGCGCCGAAAAACGCAGAGGATAGACGCTTAGCGCCTCGAGCTTGAGAAAAAGTTATCGATCTTTGTAGCAAGTCGCAGGTTGCAGGTGGCAAATCCAACGCTGAGAACGTGACTGCGTTACACCTGCTACTTACCGCTTGCAACCTGCCCCGCAAGGGCCACGTCTTCTGGGCACGGTCGCGGACGATGCTTAGGGCCTTACTCTCTTGTATGGCCTGTAATCGCGACGATTCGCTATTCGGCTGTTAGTGTGCGACTTTCTTGGCGAAATCTCGTCTCAAAACACATCTTGAAAAAAGTAGGATAGCTCTTATCGCCGTAGCGTCTGTTGGCGCCATGCCGTTTCTGGGGACCATCTTATTGGAAGGGTGTGTCCAAAATGAGTCGGGAAGTTGATTGACTGACAAATCTCGTTGCACCTCCTCACTTGCCGAATGGATTCGGTTCTACGGGCGTTCCGCCGCCCGTCCCCCTGCGGGGACGGTGCTTTCCTCGTCGAAAACGTGGGGCGCAAGCGTCGGCGTAGGCCGACGAGCGGCCAAAGGCCCCTGGCCCTGATTTTAATCGGCGGGTTTAGACGCCAAGATGACTTTTGTCAGTCAACCAAGTCGGGAAGTTAAAAAAATCCGGTCATAGGCCGAGGGGCGCTTCTTGTCCACCGCCAGCG
>JALXAF010000276.1 GCA_026992375.1 Anaerolineae bacterium | reverse complement strand
CTGAACGCATTCTGCAAGAAGGCGACATCATCAGCATCGATGTCGGGGCCACCTACAAAGGCTGGGTGGGCGATTCCGCCTGGACCTATCCGGTAGGGAGCATTTCGGAGGAGGCGCAGGCTTTGCTGGACGCCACCGAAGGCGCGCTTTGGGCCGGCATTCGGCAGGCCCGAGCTGGCAACCGACTGGGCGACATTTCCGCCGCGGTGCAGGCTTACGCCGAATCACGCGGTTTCGCCATCATACGCGAATACTCCGGGCATGGCGTCGGTCATCAGATGCACGAGCCGCCCCAGATATTGAACTACGGTCAACCGGGCACGGGCCTTCGTTTGCGCCCGGGCATGGTCTTCGCGCTGGAGCCCATGGTGGCCGCGGGCCACTGGATGACCAAGGTGGATGACGACGGCTGGACCGTGCGTACCCAAGACGGCTCGTTGAGCGCCCATTTCGAACACACCCTGGCCGTCACTTCTGACGACCCCATGATCATGACCACCCTCCAGGCGCATGGCGCCTCATTTGAGGAGAAATAAAAATGAAAGTCCGACCTTCTGTCAAAAAAATGTGTGATAACTGCAAAATCATCCGTCGTCGTGGCGTGGTGCGCGTGATTTGTTCCAATCCCAAGCACAAGCAGCGCCAGGGCTGATCCTTTCAAGTAATCAGTGGTCAGTAATCAGTAATCAGTTGCTGACTGATGCGCCGTTGAGACTGACCACTGACCTATTCATTCGCTGATTACTGTTTACTGATTACTGCTTTTACTGAAACATCGGAGGAAGTATGGCTCGTATTGCTGGCGTTGACATCCCTCGCGATAAGCGCTTGGAGGTCTCCCTCACATACATTTATGGCATTGGCCGTTCCACTGCCAAAGAGATTCTGGAAAAAACCGGCATTGAAAACAAACGCGTCAATGAATTGACGCCTGAAGAGATCGCCAAACTGCGCGATGTGATTGATCGCAATTACATCGTGGAAGGGGATCTGCGGCGCGAGGTGCAGATGAACATCAAGCGCCTCATCGAGATCGGCAGCTATCGCGGCCGTCGTCATCGCATGAATTTGCCTGTGCATGGCCAGCGCACCCGCACCAACGCTCGCACCAAGCGCGGTCCTCGCAAGACGGTGCCGGGCCGCAAGCGCGCTCGTAAATAATCAACGGATTCTCATTTCGCTCAAAGCCGCCTGATGATCGCTCGACGTTGAATCCTTTTCGACGCGCGGTGCATCAAACCCAAGGCGCAAACGCCTCCCTTTCCCGAGCCCCAACGTTTGCTTCTTGTTTGATGACCGGGCGCAAGATGTTTTCATCGCCGCGACTCAGCTTCGTAAGAAATTCATTGGAGTAAGAACACTATGGCTAGAAATCCCCGCCGTCGCTCTAGCAGCAAGAAAAAGGTCCGTCGCAACGTGCCGCGGGCGCAGGCGCACATCCAGGCCACCTACAACAACACTATCATCACCATCACCGATCCTGATGGCAATGTGTTGTGCTGGGCCAGCGCCGGCAGCTCCGGCTTCAAGGGCTCGCGCAAAAGCACGCCCTACGCCGCCCAGTTGGCTGGTCGCAATGTGGCCCGTCAGGCCCGCGATTACGGCGTGCGCGAGTTGCAGGTCTTCGTCAAGGGCCCCGGTCCCGGCCGCGAGGCCGCCATCCGCACGCTGATGGGCGAAGGCTTCACCGTTGTCGAGATCACCGATGTGACGCCGCTGCCCCACAATGGCTGCCGTCCGCCTAAGAAACGTCGCGTTTAATCGTTATTTTATTTGCCAACCATCAAGCGTTGTCAAGTTGGAGGAAATCGTAGTTAATGGCCCGTTATACTGATGCAGTTTGCAAACTGTGCCGTCGAGAAGGCATGAAGCTCTTCCTGAAGGGAGATCGCTGCTTCACCAAATGCCCCCTCGAGAAGAAAAGCTACCCGCCCGGTCAGCATGGCCCCACCCGGCGTATGCGCCGTAAGGTCTCTGACTATGGTCGGCAGTTGAGAGAAAAACAGAAAGTGCGCCGCATTTACGGCGTTTATGAGCGTCAATTCCGTCGCTACTTCCGCCAGGCCGTGCAGGCCAAAGGCATGACCGGTACGGCTTTGCTGCAGTTGCTTGAGCGCCGTCTGGACAACGTGGTCTATCGCATGGGCCTTGCCAGCTCGCGGGCCCAGGCTCGTCAGTTGGTCACCCATGGCCACATCTTGGTCAATGGTCACAAGGTGGATATCGCATCCTACTCCGTGCGACCGGGCGATGTCATCACCGTCAAGGAGCGCAGCCGCAAGAGCCCCTATTTCAAGGATCTGGCGGAAGACTTCGGCAAGAAGCAGACCCCTCCCAAGTGGCTCTCCGTCGATCCCGCCGCGATGGCCGCTACGGTGATCGCTTTGCCCGAACGTGAGGACATTGACATCACCATCAACGAGCAGTTGATCGTCGAGTACTACAGCCGTTAACCTGGCCTCCGACGTCCGCCCTCTCTGGCTGGTTGGCGTCAGATGCAACAGATTAAGCAACAAATCTGCTCGTTCCTCATTCCACTATGGGATGAGTCCCCTCACGGAGGACCCTCGTGATTACCCAGGAAATTCAAACAGTTTTGCCAAAAGTCGAAAAAACTGTCAGCACAGAGAAATACGCCCGCTTCGAGATCGGTCCGCTGGAGAGTGGTTTCGGCATCACCCTGGGCAATGCCCTGCGCCGCGTGCTGCTCTCGGCTCTGCCGGGCGCGGCTGTGACTTCGGTGCGCATTGCCGGCGTTTACCATGAGTTTTCCGTCATCGAAGGCGCGCGGGAAGACACCACCCAGCTCATCCTGCGCCTGAAGCAACTGCGGTTGCGCATGGAACGTAGCGAGCCTGTGCGCATCTTCGTCAACAAGAAGGGGCCGGGCGCTATCACCGCCGCAGACCTGACCACGCCTCCTGAGGTTGAGATCATCAACCCCGAACTGGAACTGTTGACGCTGGATTCGCCCGACGCGGAGATCGATATGGAACTCACCGTGCAGGTGGGTAAGGGCTATCTGCCCGCAGAGGATGAAAGTCGTCCCAAGTTGCCCATCGGCGAGATCCCCGTCGACGCCATCTTCAGCCCCATCCGCCGCGTGAATTACGTGGTCGAAAAGACCCGCGTTGGCGGCCACACTGACTTCGATCAGTTGGTGCTGGAAATCTGGACGGACGGCACGATGAACCCCGAGGACGCGGTGGTGGAATCGGTTCGCATTCTGGTGAACCTGTTCTCCCTCATCGGCGGCCTGGACCTGACCACCGAAGCGCCGGACGCGGAGACTTCTTCCATTCCGGCTGAGATAGCGGAGCTCCCCATCGAGGATCTGGATCTGAGCATGAGGGCTTTCAACAGTCTAAAGCGTTCCAACATCACCACCGTGGGCGAGGTGCTGACGCGGCTGGCGGATGGTGAAGACGCAATGCTGGCCATCCGCAACTTTGGCCGCAAGTCGCTGAAAGAGCTCATCGACAAGCTGGCGGAAAAGAACTACCTCGAATACATTGACTTCACGCCCGGCGACTGATGTGCGCCGGTGATTCGGAGACGGAAGCATTATGCGACATAAAAAGAAATCCATTCACTTTGGCCGCGATGTCGATCATCGCAAGGCCTTGTTCAAAAATCTGGTGACCGAACTGGTTCGCCATGGTCAAATCGAGACCACCGAGGCCAAGGCCAAGGCCCTGCGCCCTCGGGCCGAGCGCCTGATCACCATCGCCAAGCGCGGTCGCTCGGGCGAGATTACCGAAGTGCACGCCAAGCGTCAGTTGCGGGCCCGCCTCAACGATCCCGAGCTCATCAACGTGGTCTACGATGAGTTGGCTCCCCGCTACGTCGAGCGCAACGGCGGCTACACCCGCATCCTCAAGACGGGCATTCGCCAGGGCGACGCTGCACGAATGGCCATCATCGAATTCATTGAATGAAGCAGGAGGTTTTGACTTCCGGGCCGCTTTACCGGGCCATCGTCGAGTATGATGGCTCCGAGCTGCTCGGATTTCAAATCCAGACTCAAGGTCGCACCGTTCAGGGCGAGATAGAAAACGTCCTCTTGCGCTTGACGCAAACCCCCGTTCGGGTCACTGGCGCCGGTCGCACCGATGCAGGCGTTCACGCCAGCGGGCAGGTGATTGCTTTTCGAGTCCCGTGGAAGCACTCCCTGGCTGATCTGCACCGGGCTGTCAATGCGCTTTTGCCCGAGGACATCAGCTTTCGCTCTCTGGACATCGCTCCCGCAGGATTTCATCCTCGATTCAGCGCCCTCAAACGCTGCTATCGCTATCAGATAGGCCAGTGGCCTGGGCATTCGCCTTTGCGCTCACGCTACGCGTGGGAGCTGGGGCCCGATCTGGATATCGAGGCCATGCAGCGGGCGGCCGACCGTCTCATCGGCAGTCACGATTTCGCCACCTTTGGGCAGCCGCCCCAGGGCGAGATCACCATCCGGGAGATCTTTTCGGCCAACTGGCGACCCGCCCCCCCTTATCTTTATTTCGATCTGTGCGCCAACGCCTTTCTTAGACGCATGGTGCGCACCATCACTGCTACTCTGGTTCAGGTGGGACGCCGGCAACGTCCTCCCGAAGATATCACCGCCCTGATAGCGGCCAGAGACCGCTCCCTGGCTCCGCCCCCGGCGCCAGCCAAAGGACTCATCCTGACGCAGGTGTTTTATCCTGCCGACGATGCACTGTAAAGCCAAACACCCGTCTATGAGATGGCTGCCAAGCCATTTTGAACGGTTCGAAGCAAGGAGATAGACCGTGAGAAAAACACTTAGCGCCAAGCCCCACGAAATCGAACGCACCTGGTACGTCGTAGACGCCGAAGGCAAGACCCTTGGCCGTCTGGCGACCGAGATTGCGCGGATCCTGCGCGGCAAGCACAAGCCCATCTACACCCCACACGTCGATACTGGCGATTACGTCATCGTTATCAACGCTGACAAGGTGCGGGTGACCGGCAATCGTCTGGATCAGAAAATGTATTATCGCCACAGCGGTTACATGGGCGGCCTCAAGACCGTTTCCCTGCGCCGCATGTTGGAAACGCACCCCGAGCGCGTCATCGAGCACGCGGTGAAGGGTATGCTGCCCAAAAACCGTCTGGGACGTCAGATGTACAAGAAGCTGAAGGTTTACGCTTCTCCCGAACATCCTCATCAGGCCCAGAAGCCCCAGCCCCTGGAATTGTAAGAGAGGTTTTCTGAATGAGTGACATGCACTATTACGAAGCTGTGGGTCGTCGCAAGAGCGCTACCGCCCGCGTCCGATTGTACCCCGCCGGGGAAACCGCCGAGATCATCGTCAATGGTAAACCCGTTGCCGAATACTTCCCTCGCATGCAGGACCAACTGCGGCTGACCGAGCCCCTGAAGCTGGTGGAGATGGAAGACAAGTTCAATGTCTCTGTGCTGGCCAAAGGCGGCGGCATCACCGGTCAGGCCGACGCCGTGCGCATGGGCATTGCCCGGGCCCTCATCGTGGCCGATGAATCGCTGCGCCCGGCCCTGAAGAAGGCGGGCATGCTCACCCGGGACGCCCGGGAGAAAGAGCGGAAAAAGCCCGGCCTCAAGCGGGCCCGCAAAGCGCCTCAGTACACCAAGCGCTAAAA
>JALXAF010000275.1 GCA_026992375.1 Anaerolineae bacterium | reverse complement strand
GCCCCTGAGGCGGAAAGAGTAAAGCAACCTCCCACGCTGGCTCGGGCGTCCCCGGCAACGTAGAGCGATGATGGACTTTCTGAATATCGGCCAGACTTTTCATCAACAACCTCACGACGGGATCAGTCAGAATAGAACAATCATACCATAATTCATTGCGCTCTTCAACCAAACCGAGTCCGTCCCCAGACATCAAATCATCTTCTCGTATGAAACTCGCTATCGTGCTCTCCACCCAGCCCGCGCGATTCAATGCCGTGGCTTTCAAGGGCGATCTGGAAGCCAACATCGCCAAAATCGTCCGCTGGGGCTATGATGGCGTGGAACTGGCCATCCGCGACCCCAAACTCACTGACGCTGACGTCATCGAGGCCATCGCCCGACGCCACGGGCTGGCTATTCCCGCCATCGGCACGGGCCAGGCCTGGGGCGAGGAGGGCCTCTCCTTCCCCGATCCCGACCCCGCCATCCGCCGCGCGGCCATCGAGCGGGTCAAGAGCCACATCCCCCTGGCCGCCCGCTTCGACGCCATCATCATCATCGGCCTGCTGCGCGGCATCGTCAAGCCGGGGGTCAGCCAGGAGCAAGCCATGCAATGGGTGATCGAAGCGTTGCAGGAATGCAGCGCCGCGGCCGCACCCGCGGGCGTGCGCCTGGCCCTGGAGCCCATCAACCGCTACGAGACCACCCTCATCAACAACGTGCGTGAGGGGCTAGACCTCATCGATCGGGTGGGCGCGGATAATTTCGGTCTGCTTCTCGACACCTTCCACATGAACATCGAGGAGCCGGACATGGAAGAGAGCATTCGCATGGCGAGCGATCGCATCTTCCACTTCCACGTGGCCGACTCCAATCGCTGGCATCCGGGCGCAGGGCATCTCGATTTCGCCGCTTTGTTAGGGACGTTGTACGAAACCGGGTATCAGGGCTTCGTCTCGGGCGAGTTCATGCCCGAACCCGATGCAGACACAGCAGCGGAACGGGCCATTGCCTATCTCAGGGCCATTGAAAACGCTATTTCATCTCTTTCTTCCTCTTTCTCATCCCGGTGAAAATCATCATGCCCGACCACAACATCCTCTCCAGCTTCGACATCTCCGGAAAAGTCATCGTCGCCACGGGCGGCGGCGGCGTGCTGGTGGGCGCCATGGCCCGGGGGCTCGCCTCCGAAGGCGCCAAACTCGCCATCCTCGACATCTTCCCCGAGAAAGCCCAGGCCGTGGCCGATGACATCATCGCTGCAGGCGGAGACGCCGTTGCTCTCAAGGCCGACGTGCTGGACAAGGCCAGCCTGGAAGCGGCCCGGGACGCCATCATCGCCCGCTATGGCCGCATCGACGCGCTCATCAACGGTGCCGGCGGCAACAAAGCCCAGGCCACCACCTCCCCCGACCTCAGCTTCTTCGACCTGCCCCAGGCCGCGTTCCAGTGGGTGTTCAACCTGAACTTCATCGGCACGCTGCTGCCCTGCCAGGTCTTCGGCAAAGTCATGGCCGAGCAGGGCGAAGGGGTCATCCTCAACGTCTCCTCCATGAACGCGTTCCGGCCTCTTACCCGAATTCCCGCCTACTCCGCAGCCAAAGCCGCTGTCAGCAACTTCACCCAATGGCTGGCCGTGCATCTGGCCCAGGAATACACCCCCTCCTTGCGGGTCAACGCCATCGCGCCCGGCTTCTTCCTCACCAAACAGAACCGCTTCCTTCTGCTGGACGAGAACGAAAACCTGACCCCGCGCGGGCAGACCATTATCGATCACACGCCCGCGGGCCGCTTCGGCGACCCCGCCGACCTGCTGGGCGCGGTGCTGTGGCTGCTGACCCCGGCCTCCTCCTTCGTCTCGGGTGTGGTTCTGCCCATCGATGGCGGCTTCTCCGCCTTCAGCGGGGTGTGAATTTCCCCCAGTTACTCATCCGCCGAGATAGCAGCCTGCCATGATTCGGCAACGGCGGCGCTCTCTTCCGCAAATCGAGAGGCTTCCTCAGCATAGAATTGATAGCCCTTCGCCGCCAGAGACGCCAATTCTCGCTCAGTCAGTGGTGAAGTGGCGCCTCGTGCAAATCGGCTCTTTCGTTCAATTCTCGTCTCAAATACGACTTCTTTGCTCTGTTCCCAGTATTCATCGAGCATGTGATTATCCCAAAAATCAGCAATTTCCTCTAGCGTACTCGCTTTAGAGATGTCGGTCGTTGGTTGATTTTTGTCGTTCATAGCTGTATTCTACACTGGCATCGGCGTCGTCGTCAATCATTGTCTTCTCCGCTCAGCAATTTTAAATTTGGCCTGGCAACAAGCCCCCCTCCCGGCCTCCCCCCGCTTCGGCTGAAGCCTTGCAGGGGGAGGAGCCCATCGCTTTGCCAATGTGTGTAGCAGATGGGCGTCTCCCTCCCCCGAACACGAGCGCAGCGAGTATCGGGGGGGCAAAAAGGAGGCCAGGAGGGGTGAAATCGCCTCCTTTCCGCTTGCGGATTCTAAATTTGGAATTGCTGTTCTCCGCTAATAATTCAAAAAACTATGTCATCTATTGGTCAAGGAGATACTCATTTCATATTATCTGAAGATCAGGCTCGGGACATCATCCACCGGGGGCTGGCAAACGTCCGGCTTGACGGCCAGCGCGTTCTGGTCATCATCCCCGATAGCACACGCAGCGGGCCCATGCCCCTCATGTTCAGGCTCATCCACGAGGCCCTGAGCGGCAAGGTCAAGACTCTCGACTTTCTCATCGCCCTGGGCACTCACCAGCCCATGACGCGGGAGGCCATCCTCAAGCATCTGGGCGTGACCGAGGCGGAGATGGCCGGGGTTTACGCGGATGTGCGGGTGTTCAATCACGATTGGCAACGGCCAGAGACCTTCACTCAGCTTGGCGTCATCACCGCGGACGAATTGGCCGGGCTTAGCAACGGGCTGTTCCGCATGGACGTGCCGGTGAAGATCAACCGCATGGCCCTGGAGTACGACCGGCTCATCGTGTGTGGGCCGGTGTTCCCGCATGAGGTCGCGGGCTTCTCGGGCGGCAATAAATACTTCTTCCCCGGCATCGGCGGGGGCGAGGTCATCAACGTCAGCCACTGGCTGGGCGCAGTCATCACCTCCTACGAGATCATCGGCGTGAGAGAAACGCCCGTGCGGGTCATGATCGACCGGGCCGCGTCCTTCATCCCCACGCCCACGCTGCTCATCGCCGAAGTCGTCCAGGGTGACGATCTGCACGGGCTCTACGTGGGCGAGATGCGCCCCACCTGGGAGGCGGCGGTCGATCTCTCCGCCCAACTCAACATCATCTGGGTGGAGAAGCCCTATAAGCAGATTCTCTCGGTGATGCCCGAGATGTACGACGACATTTGGACCGCGGCCAAGGGCATGTACAAGTTGGAGCCGGTGGCCGCGGACGGCGGCGAGGTCATCATCTACGCCCCCCACATCACCGAAATTTCCTACACTCACGGCAAAATCCTGGACGAGATCGGCTACCACGTGCGGGATTACTTCCTGAAGCAGTGGGACAGGTTCAAGGACTATCCCTGGGGCGTGCTGGCCCATTCCACCCACCTCAAGGGCATGGGGATGTACGAGAACGGCGTCGAGCGCCCGCGCGTCACCGTCACCCTGGCCACGGGCATCCCCGAAGAACGGGTGCGGCGGCTGAACCTGAACTATCGCGACCCCGCCACCATCAACCCCGCGGATTTTGCCAACCGCGAGGACGAAGGCGTCCTGCTCGTTCCCCACGCGGGCGAGATGCTGTATCGGCTGAGAAAAGTGACCAGGTAATCAGTCAGAGCTGTTCAGGGCCAGAAAGATGTCTGGACGGACGGCAATGTCGGGAAATTCCCGCAATATCTGCTTGTCAGTGGTGACAAGGACTGTCCCCTTTTCCTGCGCCAGGGCCACGAATTCACAATCATAAGCAGAACAGCGACTTCGCTCAACCAGGGAAAATACGTGGAGGGAGGCGACTTGAAATTCATGGCCCGCCATCAAATTCATCGCCTCTTCCATGATGCCCAAAACATCGATGAGCGAAAGAATGCCGCGCCGCAAATAAGATGTCAGCACATTTCTGAATTCACTCCGCCACAACAATGGTGCGGCCCAATGAGGCTCTTTTGCCAACAGACGGGTAACCGTTTCTGTTTGGTCACCGTGGATGTACAGGTAGGCAATAATGTTCGTATCCACGACGATCATGGTCGGCCTTCATCTTTCATGCGACGCAACATTTCATCGTTGAGCGAATAGCCTGCAGTTTTCTCACGAAGCTGTTCAGCTTTTGTCAGAATCGCATCCACGTCCACTGGCCTGGACATGGTCGCATCTTCCAAAATCGTGATAATCTCGCTGTTCAGGCTGCGCCGATGTAATTTAGCCCGCAGCTTCAGGGTCTCATACAGATCGTCTGGTATTTTTTTCAATGTAATCGTCGGCATAACAACCTCCAAAGTGGTTCCATTTTGAAACCATTTTATCACGCGCCACTCATTTGTCAACCTCATGGATATGACCCAACACATCAACCCCAACCCCGAACCCATCCTTCTGCCCGAACGCGCCAGCGAGTTGGCCGCCCTGATCGGCCTGCCGGTTTATCCCGAATCGGTCATTTCGGCCCATGACATAATCTTCGCCCTGGCCAAAGAGGGCGTTGAGAAGCGCCTGATCACGCTGGGGCGCACGCTGCCGCCCGGCGTTTCGGGCGAAGCCCGAACGCTGAATGATGGCCTGACGCTGCTCATCGCCCCCACCGATGCAACCAACGCCGCGGCCCTGCGCGAGTTGCTACCGCATCTGCGCCCGCGGCGGCTGGGCCTGGCTGCCAGCGCGGGCATGGGCGATCGCCTGGGCCTGGCCACGCCCGGACATCTGCGCGCGGCCCGCGGCGCAGGCATCGCGCCCATCGTGGCCCAACAATCGATGCGAGAGAACGCGCGCACAGGCCGCACGCCCCAACAGGTCATCGATGACGCCATGTGGGGCGTATTGCAAGAGGGCTGGCTGGACGGCTACGGCGCGGACGCGGATCATCTCAAAACGCCCGCAGATATCGATTTATGCGTGGCCGCGGGCTATACTTTCTTCACCATCGATCCGGGCGATCATGTGAACAACGCCGCGCATGCAGCGCCTCTGGAAGCGCTGGTCGGGCGCATCGACGACGAATTCCCCTGGCAGGCACTGGAAATCACCCATGACCAGCTCCATGACCTTTATCTGAACAAAACCTTCGCGGTGGAAGGTTGCGAGATCAGTTTTCCGCCCGAAACGCTGGTGCGGGCGGCCATGAAGTACGGCAAGGCCATCGCTCACACGGTGCGCATGTATCGCCACCTGGCCTCGCTCACCGATGATTTCGAGCTGGAGGTCTCGGTGGACGAGACCGAGACCGTCACCTCGCCCGCAGAGCATTTCTTCATCGCCAGCATGATGCAGCGGCTGGGCATGCAATGGGTGAGTCTGGCGCCTCGCTATGTGGGCGAATTCGAGAAAGGCGTGGATTACATCGGCGATGTGGATGCGTTCGAGGCCAGCCTGGCCCAACACGCGGCCATCGCCCGCCATTTCGGGCCTTACAAGCTCAGCATCCACTCCGGCTCCGACAAATTCAGCATCTACCCCGCGTTCG